>DCEW01000023.1:6746-33208 GCA_002314265.1 Flavobacteriales bacterium UBA1820 | reverse complement strand
CCCGCCCTGGAGGGAACGTCTTATAAACGGTCGATGATCTGCGCCAGGCGCTCGGCGATCTCCGGAATAGCGCCCACGCCGTTCACCCCGTGGTATTTCCCTTGTGCAGAATAGAAATCCTTGAGGATATTGGTCTTGGCGTAGTATTCCGCAATCCGCGCCCGGATCACCGACTCGTCGGCATCGTCGGCACGGCCAGAAACCTTTCCGCGCTCCAGCAAGCGTTTTACCAGGATCTCGTCCTCGACCTCGAGAGCCAGCATCGCGCTGACCTCCATGCCTTTTTCCTTCAGGAAGACATCCAGCGCCTCCCCCTGGGCCTGCGTACGGGGAAATCCGTCGAAGATAAAGCCCTTGGCCTGCGCATTGTTTTCCACTACATCCTTGAGCATGGCGATGGTTACCTCGTCCGGCACCAGATGCCCCTGCTTGATGTAGGACTCGGCCAGCTTGCCCAGCTCCGTCCCGTTCTTGATGTTCTGGCGGAACACATCGCCGGTGGAGATGTGCACCAGTCCGTATTTTTCTTTCAGGAACTCCGCCTGAGTCCCTTTTCCCGCCCCCGGAGGGCCGAAAAGCACGATGTTGATCATCTTGTCGATCGTTGGTTTGGTTGTGTTATTCCTTCAATTGGTAGATATGCGGCAGATTCCGGCCCAAGCCGTTGTAATCCAGCCCGTATCCTACGATAAACTTGTTTTCGACGTCCATCCCCCGATAATGGATCGGAAGATCCTTCTTGTACGAATCGGGTTTGAAGAACAGGGTGGCGATCCGAAAATCCTTCACCCCACTCTCGCGGAACAATTCGTAAAGCCGCTCGATCGTATTGCCCGTATCGACGATGTCTTCCAGCACCACCACCGTACGCCCCGAAAAGTCCTCGTTCACCCCCAGGAGGGTCTGGACTTGTCCCGTCGTGGAGGTGCCCCGGTAGGAAGCCATCTTGACAAACGACAATTCGCAGTTGTACGGATAGTGTCGCACGAAGTCCGACATGAAAAGGAAAGCCCCGTTGAGCACCCCGACGAAGATCGGACAAGCCTCCTCGCCCAGATCGTGCGCCACGTGGTCCACCAGGTCGAGTACCGTCGCCTCGATCCGCTTTTTGGGGATATACACCTCGAACGTCTTGTCGTAGAGGGTTACATCGGGGATCATCTTTCGTCCGTTCATCTTCTTATCTATCTTGGCAAAGCATGGATCATTCGACCGTCAAAAGGAAATAGTTCTTCCGCCCGCGCTGCAACACCAGGTAGCGGCCGCGCAGCAAATCCCCGGACGTAATCACGCGTTCGGCACTCACCTTCTCCTTGTTGACCGAAAGGGAGTTTTCCTTCAGGGCCCGCCGCGCCTCGGAGAGCGAAGGCAGGAATCCCGCCTTGACCGCCAGCGAAGCCACATCCATTCCCTGGCCCAGTTCGCCCAAGGGAAGCGTACCGGAAGGCACCCCCTCGAAGACCGCCAGCAGGTCGCCTTCGGACAAACGCAACAGGCTGTCCCGCGTAGCCTGACCGAAGAGGATCTCCGAAGCCTCGAGCGCCGCCTGGTAATCCGCACGGCTGTGTACCATCACCGTTACCTCCTCGGCCAAACGCTTTTGGAGCAGGCGCAGGTGCGGCGCCTGGGCGTGCTGCTCGATGAGCCCCTCGATGGTCTCCCGATCCAGCAGGGTGAATATCTTGATGTAGCGGACCGCATCCTCGTCCGACACGTTGAGCCAGAACTGGTAAAAACGATAGGGGGATGTACGCGCCGGATCGAGCCAAATGTTGCCGCTTTCGGTCTTGCCGAACTTTTTCCCGTCCGCCTTGGTGATCAGCGGACAAGTCAATCCATACGCCTCGCCGCCCGTCTTGCGGCGGATAAGTTCCGTACCGGTGGTGATATTGCCCCACTGGTCACTGCCGCCCATCTGCAAGCGGCACCCTTTGGTCTGGTACAAGTGCAGGAAGTCGTAGCCCTGGAGCAACTGGTACGTAAACTCGGTAAACGACAAGCCGTCGTTGGCCGTGCCGTTCAGACGCGACTTGACCGAATCCTTGGCCATCATGTAGTTCACCGTGATGTGCTTGCCCACCTCGCGCGCAAAGTCGAGAAAGGAGAAGTCCTTCATCCAGTCGTAGTTGTTCACCATCTCGGCTGCGTTGGGCGCATCGGAATCGAAATCCAGAAAATGCGACAACTGCGCCTTGATCGCCTCCTGATTGTGCCGGAGGGTATCCTCGTCCAGCAGGTTGCGCTCGTTGGATTTTCCCGAGGGGTCGCCGATCATTCCGGTCGCCCCGCCCACCAGCATCAACGGCTTATGCCCGCAACTCTGCAGGTGCTTGAGCATCATCACCGACACCAGGTGTCCGATATGGAGCGAATCGGCCGTCGGATCGGTGCCCACGTAGGCCGTTACCATTCCTTCTGCGAACAAATTTTCCACTCCCGGCATTGCCGTGTGCATCATCCCGCGCCAGGAGAGTTCTTCCAAAAAATCCTTTTTGTTTTCCGCCATCGAATGTTCTCGAATGTTTTATTGTTTTTTTCGAATCGCTTGCAAAAATACACAAAGGCGAGCGCAGCGACAAGGAGGAAACGAAGTTTTCGGACCGGGCGCTGCCGAGTCGCAGCCTGTTCTATCCACCTCCACTTTTTCTCCCGCCAACGCCCTGCGAAAAAGTCAGCGGACCCGATACCGTGCCGTATCTTCCGCCACCGCCTTGTACAAGAGAGCCTTTACCCGCTCCTCGATCGCCTTGTCCACCTGCGGGTCGGAAGCTACCCGGAACGTTATGCTGCGGTATCCCCCCAAGGCCACAATGCCTTTTTCCGTCTTTACAAAATCCTCGATACGCCGCACCGGCGCATAGCAACCGTTGAGCAGCAGCGCATAACCCCGATCCCGATACCGGCGGTCCACCGCCGCATCGGACGGCGCCAGATAGACAAAGGCCATGTCCTGCGTGCGTTGCAGACGCATCCGGGGGGTCTGCGGCACTCCTTCGGCCCGCTGGACATTGAGGGTCGTCTCGCGCATCACCGTGGCCGCCATCAGGAACAACAGGAACATGAACACCACCACCGGCACGCTGGCAGTCGATTGGCGGGAGAGAGCCCCTTCTCTTTTCTTTGTAAAACTCAATCGCATCGCTTCGAGGAGATTCAACGGAACAAATGTAACGCTTTGCCGGCAATTTCCGAAATGACGGCCGCCCGGCTCCTTTCCGCCTGCAAGAGCGGAGAAGGCACTTTGTGGGAACGTCGGACGAATTTATGTTTTTTGCGCAAGAAAATTCACATATCAGTGTTAAAAACAAGTTTTTACAAAATATTATTTGATTACTTTGCGTGTTTCGTGCAAAAACCACAACAAAATAACCTTTATTTCTTAGCCTTCATCACCATGATCGTCGCCTACCTGAGAGTCAGCACCAGCAAACAAAACCTCTCCAACCAACAAGACGAAATCCGCCGTTTTGCCCAAAACAGAAACCTGTCCATCGACCGTTGGGTGATGGAAGTGGTCAGCGGAAAGAAAAACAAAAAGGAACGCAAACTCGGCTCCATGCTGAAAAGGCTCAAAAAGGGCGACACCCTCATCGTCACCGAACTCTCCCGCCTGAGCCGCACCCTGACCGACATCATGGCCATCATGGGGCATTGCCTGGAAAAAAACATCACTCTGTACAGCACCAAGGACGGCTACGCCTTCGACAACAGCATCAACAGCAAAGTCCTGTGCTTTGCTTTCGGACTGGTGGCCGAAATCGAACGCAACCTGATCTCCCTGCGCACCAAAGAAGCCTTGGCTCTGCGGCGTTCCGAAGGCGTGGTACTAGGGCGGCGCAAGGGTAGCTGCACCAAACTCCGCCTTCTGATGGACCACCGAAACGACATCGTACAGATGCTCCGCCAAGGGCATTCCATCGCCTCCCTCTGCCGGCATTACCACGTCTCGCGCGACACGTTCAACAACCTGAAAAAGCGATCTCCTTCGGTATCGGAAGCCTGGAATGAAAGCCGCCACCACAGACGCACACTCCGCCCGGCAAAGAGCAGCCCGGGCACATCCACGGCCACAGCGGTCGAACAAACCGCAGAAAAGAAAGCCTCCGCAGGACTCCTGCAAGCCCTCACACAGGACTGATCCCGCCGCCGGGCAGGTTTCCCTCCCGCAAGGATGGTCAGCCCCCGCCAAGAAGTCCGCTTATTGCGCAGACACGTTCGGACCCTGTACCTTCTGCGGACGGAACACCACAGCAAACAGCAACCCTACTACCAGCGAATACCCCGCGAAGACAAACCATGCATCGGGCCAACCGGCCACATCAACTACCTTTCCGGCTGCATACGACCCGATAAAGGCTCCGAAACCGTTGGTCATGATCATAAACACGCCTTGCGCGCTCGAACGGATCGTGGACGAAGTCTGCTGATTGACATACAGCGAACCCGATATGTTGAAAAAGTCGAAGGCCACGCCATAGACGATCATCGAGAGGATGAGCATCCATACTCCTCCGCCCGGATTGCCCGTCCCCAACAGGCCGAAGCGCAACACCCAGGCCATCATGCTGATCAGCATCACGGTCTTGATCCCGAAACGTTTGAGGAAGAACGGGATCAACAGGATGCACAAGGTCTCGGAAGCCTGCGAAAGCGAGATCAGGATATTGGCGTGTTCCACCCCGAAAGTACCCTGGTAAGCCGGATCGGCCCCGAAGAAATTGGTCAGATAATCATTGGCAAAGGCATTGGTGATCTGCAAAGAGACTCCCAGAAGCATCGAAAAGAGGAAAAATATCGCCATCCTCCTTTCACGGAACAGCGTGAAGGCCCGCAAGCCCATCGCGTCCACCCAGCCCTTCTTCTCCGGCGTGCGGTTCACCGGGCAATGCGGCAGGGTAAAGGCATACAAGCCGAGTACGATCCCGATCGCCCCCGAAAAATACAACTGCCCCGCCGTACGCGCCAGCCCGAGCAGATCGACCAGGATCATCGCACAGATAAAACCCACGGTGCCCCACACGCGGATCGGAGGGAAATGCCGCACGGTATCCAGCCCGGCCTTCTCCAGCGAGTAGTACGCCACCGAATTGGACAGCGAAATGGTCGGCATGTAGAACATCACACTGGCCAGCATCGACGCATAGAGCCACACGTACTCCTGTTGGCGGGCCGCCACCATCATCAGCGCAGCGGCGATCAGATGGCACACCCCCAGCAGTTTTTGCGCCGGCACCCATCGGTCGGCAATGATGCCCATCAACGCAGGCATGAACAGGGAGGCGATCCCCATCGTGGCAAAGAAACTGCCGATTTCCACACCGCTGTAATGCAACCCTCCGCCCAGGTACGCCCCGAGCGATATGAGCCATGCTCCCCACACACCATACTGCAGGAAGTTCATGACGATCAAGCGAAATTTCACACTCATTTTTTACCTGTCGTTTTTTTCGTTAGGAAAAGAGAGGATACACTCCCTTTCCGGAAGCCTCCTTCGCCCCAAAGATAACGAAGTTTTCGCGGAAAAAACGAGGATACCCATCCCGGACAGACAACAAAATTTTCGCTCCGCCCCCGGGACATTCCCCGGGAAATTCCCATCTTTGTCTGCGGACTCATCCAGGGTCCGAAAAAAAGAAAAAAACAACGACCGTACCATGAAAACACACCTCCTCTCCCTGCGCCTGTCCGTCTTTTCCCTGCTGTGGCTCTGCCTTTGGACAAGCGCCTGGGCGCAAGCCGACCCGCCCCTGATGAAGATCATCTCCTACAACATCCTGGAAGGCATGAAGGACGACACCACGGCCCACAAGCAAGTCTTCGCCGCATGGGTGCGCCAACAGGACCCGGACATCCTTGCCCTTCAGGAGACCAACGGCTTCACCCAGGAATCGCTGCAGGCCCTAGCCGAGAGCTACGGGCATCCCTACGCCATCCTGTGCAAGGAACCGGGCTACCCGCCGGCCATCACCTCCAAGTACCCCATCGTAAACGTGCGCCGGGTAACGGACAACATGACCCACGGCTTCGTCATGGCCGACATAGGCGGCTACCACGTCATCTCGATCCACCTCAATCCCCATTCGCGGGCCAAACGGATGAAAGAAGCCGAGATCCTGCTCCACACCCTGGCCACGCAGGACGACCCGACCAAATGGATCATCATGGGCGACTTCAACTCCTTCTCCCCGTACGACTCGCTGCACTACGCCGACGGCCAGTACGCCCGGCTCCAGATACAGCGCCGGGTAAAAAGCCCCCACCTGCAAAACCTCGACAACGACCGCGCCGACTTCAGCGTACAGAGCCGCATTCTGGAAAGCGGCCTGGTGGATGTTTCGCACCTGATGCACAAGGACTACCAGTCCACCTTCCCTACCGTGCGCTACACCGGCAAGAACTCCCTGCACCACCGCTACGACTACATCTTCGTCAGCAAAGACCTCAAGGGAAAAGTCCGGGACCAGCAGATCCTGCGCGACGAGTTTACCGACCAGCACTCCGACCACTACCCGAACGTCTTCTACGTACCGCGCCTGGAGGAGGTTCCCCGCTGGTAGTCTCCCATCCGCCCGGGATCAGACAGCCCAGCCCACATCCACCGGTCCAAAGAAAAAGAGGGGTTCGAGCCGATGGCTCGAACCCCTCTTTCCGTTTTACGGATACCCCAAACTCCCTGCGCCTACACGCAGTCCCTCAATTTTTTCTCAATCTTCCTTCCGCCGCGCTTCTTCCTGCGGCGGGACATCCCCACCGTCCTGCGGAAGGGACGAGCGACGGGCAGGCAGACGCCTGTTCCTGCGCAGGGCCTCGGCAATGATCCACTGAAGCTGACCGTTTACCGAACGGAACTCGTCGGCCGCCCACTTCTCCAATGCCTCCATCGTCGCACTGCCCACGCGCAGCACAAAACTCTTGTTCTTCTTCTTTTCTTCCGCCACGTTATCTCCTCCCGTTTACCCGCGCAGCGCCTTGGGACGGCGTTTGCGCCCGCCGATGAATTTCCACAACAAAAGCACCGCAGAGGTCACCACCAATGCCTTATCGAGCGTCGTATTCCCCTGCTCTCCCCGCACAAAGTACAGCACGATCCCCGCCACCGACAGCAGCGTTACAACCAGGGTCAGCCCCACGAACACGCCCCGATATATCCGTACCGCGAGCGGACGGGCCGCCCAAACGCGCCGCTTGCCCGCATCGAACAGCGAACCGGGCAGTCCCCGGCACACCTGCGCCACCTGTTCCCGCTGCCGCCACAGCCCAATCGACAAGCCCAATGCCCAGATCGCTACCACAGCTACCACCACCCACACCGACGGAGTACCCATCCGCCGGATGATCATGTACCCCGCTACCGCCAAAAAGGCGAGATTTGCTCCGATTTTTCTCCACATATCCTTTATCCTGCTACCGTTAACATGCTTTCGTTTTCCGGCTTTTTCTTTTTCCAGTACGCTACCCCAACACCAACCACAAGGCACTCTCCGCCGCCTGCACCGCTGAAGACCCGCCCGTCTGCAAGGCCAGCGCCTGACCATACACCCGGTAGCATGCATAGCCCAAAGCCACGATGAACAATACCCCGGCCACCGTGCAGCGGCTTTTCATCTGCAGATACCGCGTCTCGACCCACGAGGGATCCATTCCCCGCTTCTGCATCCGCTCTGCCTGCCCCCGGAGGAACAACCACGCCCACAGGACGTACAACAGGCTTTCTGCCACCCAGACAAAACCTGCCATGACGGCCAACACCTCCTCGGGCCGGTGGGTAAAGAGCGAAGCCACCCTTACGCCCGCCCGTGCTGCCAGCGCAGCTACCAGTCCCATCGCCACCAGGCCCCCTGCCAGGAAACCCACGGTACGCTTCCTCGACGTTCCCTCCATGACCGCCCCGTCTGTCCGCCTGGCGCCATTATTGGTGGAGCGTACCGGCATTGACCACCGGCTGAGCCGATTCGTCGGCGCAGAGCACCACCAACAGGTTGGAGACCATCGCCGCTTTCTTGTCCTCGTCCAGTTCGACGACGTTTTCCTCCTTCAAACGTTCGAGCGCCATGTGCACCATATCTACCGCGCCTTCCACGATCTTGTGCCGGGCGGAAAGGATGGCATCGGCCTGCTGGCGGCGCAGCATCACCGCGGCGATCTCCGGAGCATAGGCCAGGTGCGAGATCCGGGCTTCGAGCACTTCGATCCCGGCCAGTTCCAGACTTTCGGCTATGGCCGCCTCGAGGCGTTTCTGCACCACGTCGCCCGACGAACGAAGGGTTACCTCGTCGTGGTTTTCCACATTGTCGTAGGCATACTCCCCGGCAATGCGCCGCAACGCGGCATCGGCCTGGATCTTGACGAAATTCTCGTAGGTTTTCATCCGGGCGGCCGACGTATTGACCGTCGTCGAACTCGAGGCCGCATTGGCCTCGTTGTCGATGTTGAACATCACTTTATAGGTATCGCGCACCTTCCACACCATCACCAGACCGATCATGATGGGGTTTCCCACCTTGTCGTTCACCTTGATGGGTGCCGCATCGAGATTGCGCGCCTTCAGCGGGATCTTGTTGGTGCTGTTGAAGGGATTGAGCCAGAAAAATCCGTTGCGGGTAAAGGTTCCTTCGTACTTGCCGAAGAACATCACCACCCGCGCCTCGTTGGGTTCGACCTTGATAAATCCGCACAACAGGATCAGTGCAGCCAGGATCAATACCAGCCCACCGACGATCCCTGCCGCCTCATGCACCGGCAGCAGCGCCGCAAACGACCAAGCAGCTGCTCCGCACAGCAAGAAGAATACAAACAGCATCAAAAAGCCCGACAAGGCCATTCCTTTGAATACCCTTTCCTTGGTTTCCGTTTCCATGTTTTTCATCCGATTATTTGTTAGCAATATAATATTGTTTTAATATCACAAATGTAAACAGCATCCCTCTTCGACGCAAGGGGCGAGCAGAAATTTTCCTCTTTTTCACTTTTCGCCCCTCGTTTTCCCGCGAAGTGAAGAAATCGGACTTTTTTTCAACATATTCTGAAAAAACATCAACCAAAACAACAAAATCACCGCGAAAATTACCCGATCCGCCTGCTTTCTTTCAAGAATTTTTCGGATATTTGTAACTTCATTTTCGAAGGAAACACTAATTAAAACGTTACGCATAATGCGAAAGATCAACTTCAGCGCCGGGCCGTCCGTACTGCCCGACGAAGTGTTCGAGCAGATGGCCGCCGCCATGACGGACTTCGAAGGTTCGGGTCTGTCGATCGCGGAAATATCCCATCGCAGCAAAGAGTTTACCGCCGTAATAGAAGAAGGCGAAAGTCTGGTTCGCGAACTGCTGTCGGTTCCCGACGATTATTCCGTGCTGTTCCTTCAGGGAGGAGCCAGCCTCCAGTTCCTGATGGTTCCGATGAACCTGATGAAAACCGACGGGTATGCCGCTTACCTGGATTCGGGCACCTGGGCTTCGAAAGCCCTCAAAGAAGCCTCCGGGATCGGCCGGACCGTCTGTGTGGCTTCGTCCAAAGAAAGCAACTACACGTACGTGCCGAAGGATTACACCATCCCTTCGGATGCCGATTACTTCCACTGCACGTCCAACAACACGATCTTCGGCACCCAGATGAAGTCGTTCCCGCAGAGCCCCGTGCCGATGGCCTGCGACATGTCTTCGGATATCTTCTCCCGTCGGATCGACGTTTCGCGCTTTGGCCTGATCTACGCCGGTGCCCAGAAAAACATCGGCCCTGCCGGAGCTACCCTGGTGATCGTACGCAACGACCTGCTGGGAAAAACGGGACGCTACCTGCCCTCGATGCTGGACTACCAACTGCACATCAAAAACAAGAGCATGTACAACACGCCCTGCACCATGGCCATCTACATGGCAGTGCTCAACCTTCGTTACCTCAAAAAACACGGAGGGGTAGCTGCCGCCGAAAAGTACAACGAGGAAAAAGCGGCCATGCTTTACAACGAAATCGACCGCAACCCGTTGTTCCGGGGTGTAGCCGAAAAAGCCGACCGCTCGCTGATGAACGTTACTTTCGTGCTGAACGATCCTGAAAAATACGAAAAACCGTTTGCCGACCTCTGCGCCCAGGCCAACATCTCTTCGGTAAAAGGACACCGCTCGGTAGGCGGATACCGCGCTTCGATCTACAACGCGATGACCAAAGAGAAGATCCAGGTACTTATCGACACGATGCAAAAATTGGAAACATTATGAAAATATTGGCCAACGACGGATTGTCCAAAGCTGGCGTACAACGCCTTGAAGAAGCCGGACATACCGTCATCACAGATACCGTAGCACAGGAAGACCTCGCAAAATACATCAACGACAACGACATCGTGGCGCTCATCGTGCGCTCGGCCACGAAAGTCCGCAAGGATGTGATCGATGCCTGCCCGAACTTGAAAGTCATCGCCCGCGCCGGCGTGGGGATGGACAACATCGACGTGGCTTACGCCCGGAGCGTGGGACGCACGGTGCTCAACACCCCGAACGCCTCGTCGGTATCGGTAGCCGAACTGGCGCTGGGACACATGCTCTCGGTAGCTCGTTCGCTCAACCGCTCCAACCAACAGATGCCGCTCGAAGGCGAGACCCACTTCGCCGACCTGAAGAAACAATATTCCAAAGGACGGGAACTGGCTGGAAAGACCCTGGGTATCATCGGTTTCGGCCGCATCGGACAACGGTTGGCCATAAATGCCATCGGCATCGGGATGAAGGTTATCTTCCACGACCCGTTCATCACCGAACCGAAAACGCTCGAACTGAAGTTCTTTGACGGACAGTCTGTGAAATTCACCCTCGCCCCCAGTTCTCTGGACGAGGTATTGGCACAGTCGGACTTCATTTCCCTGCACGTACCTTCGCAGGCCAAGCCGTTGATCGGAAAAGCCGAGATCGAAAAGATGAAACCGGGTGCGATCCTCATCAACGCCGCCCGTGGCGGCGTGGTGGACGAGGCGGCACTGGTCGAGGCGATCGAAAACGGGAAACTGTGCGGTGCGGGTCTCGACGTGTTCCAAACGGAACCGACGCCGCCCGTTGCTCTGCTGATGAACAAGGCGATTTCGCTCTCCCCGCACATCGGCGCTTCAACGACCGATGCGCAAAACAAGATCGGCACAGAGATTGCCGAAAACGTGATCATCGCTTTGGCTCAATAACCTGCGGATATCCCCAAACACCGATGCGGGCTCAAGACTTTGAGCCCGCATTTTTTGCTCCGACAAAAAATGAAGGGCGGCGCTAAAGCGCCGCCCTTCATCGGTGCCTGGGGACATCCACTACAACGACCGGATAAACGCCGCGAGCTCCTCCTCGGACTCGGTATCGACCACCCGATCCTCGCCGTAATCGACCGAAGGCATATCTGCGAGCATCAACTGCACATTGACCCAGGAAATCCCCCACAACAAGTAATCCCTCTGCCAATGGAAGTGGGAACACACAGCACCCTCCATCCCCCACGGACTGCGCAGACCGCGAATGCGCGGTCTCACTCTATCGGACGCTCGCCCCGCGTATCGAGCAGGCCGGTTCCCTTTATCAATCTGATAGAGTTTATAAAATCCGCAGTACCGCTTACCGACAACACCGTTACCACCAACTTCAAAAGCTGCGCCGCCGTCAGCTGCCACAAAAGATAGCGCGCATACATCCCGGCAAAAAGACGTATCTTCCACCGCGTCCCAAGTACCGCGAACGCCACCGCCCGCGCCATCGGACGCATCTGCGAACGCACCAACTCGAAACTGTACCCCAGCGGATCGGCCTCCACCCGGCGCTCATCGATTTTCATCTGCGCAAATTCGCCCGAAACCGCATACAATACCCCCAAGGTAGGCGGATCCACCCGCATCCGCACCCTCGGCCGCAGCCATCGCCACCAGCCCCTGCGCTCCGCCTCGAACACCACACCCCGCTCCAGCAGAGCCTCCACCGCCCGACGGCGCAAAGCTCCTTCACTACGTTCTTCCCTCTCTTTTTCTTCCTCCATTTTCGTATCCTTTTTCTCAAAAATACGAAAAAATTATCTAAAAAGAAACACAAAACTTAAAAAAACACCTCACACCCCCCCATGCTCGAAGAAACTGAAATGCACCGTCCCATAACGCCGCATCTGCGTAAAGCCCTCCATATCGGTCAGATCGACCCCCTTGGGATGCTCCACCACCAGGATACCCTCCTCGGCCAGCAGCCCGCACGAGAAGACCGCCTCTACCAACGCCCGGTACTGCTGCGGCGGCAAGTCGTACGGCGGATCGGCAAACACCACATCGCACGGCTCCTGCGGCCGCGCGAGGAAACGGAACACATCGCACGGGATCACCCGGATCACTTCGGAGAAGCCCAACAAATCGGCCGTAGCTCCGATGTACTTCACGCAACCCCGGTCGCGATCCACCGCCCGCACCGATTCCGCCCCCCGCGAAGCAAACTCATAGGAAATATTGCCCGTACCGGCAAACAGATCGGTTACCGTCAGCCCCTCCATATCGAACTCGTTCGAGAGGATATTGAACAGTGCCTCCTTGGCCACATCCGTAGTCGGCCGCACCGGCAACGACGCCGGAGCCACCAGAAAACGCCCTTTCCAACGCCCCGAAATGATTCTCATAGCTGCGCGTTCAATACATTGTACCAATCGTAATACGCCACAAAATCCAAAGCCGGAGAATAGTTCCCTTCCCCGCCCAACCGCCGGGCAAAACGATACCGTCCCGGATACCGCTCCAACTGCCGGCGCAACTGCAGAAACACCTGCGGCGAGCCGTAGAATACAAAATCCGTCTCCATCTCCCGGGTCTGCGTCCGCTCGGCCACCAGCAGCAGGTAGTACATCACCTGCTCCATCCCTCGGCAGCGGAACACATTGACCAGCACCGGATCGTCCGCCTCCAGCACCACCGCCTGGACAAAGCCCGGCGCCACGTTCAGATGCACGCTGCGGCCCGGCGAAGCATTGCTGCGCGCCAAAGCCAGGAATACTTCCGCGCTATGGTGCTGTTCCACCCGGGCTGTCCGGGAAGAAAAATACTCTCCCAACCCCGTCTGCTCAGGGAAAAGACACACCGCATCGCCTACCTGACGGGCACACACCGGCCTATCGGGCATCCCCCCCAAGGCAAAAGCCAACAGATCGGCCTTTTTCTCCGGATCGAAGAAAGCGCGCGGCACTACCGTAAAACGATCGTCCAGCCGGATCACATCCACCCGCTCCCAGGCAAGTCCCGAGAAAGGAGCCGTCGTCTCAAAAAAGCGCACCACCTGTTCCAGCAAACGAACCTCCGAAGCCGGATACGCCAACTCGAGTCCTCCGGCCGCCAAACGCGCCCCCGAAGCATCCCGTACGGAGAAACAAAACCCCTCCTCGCCTGCTTCCAATACCAGATGGCAAGGCGCAAGCGGCTCTTCGAGCCGCTTGTCCGCATAGTACAGTCCGTCCGTATCCGTTGTTTTCACCTTTCGAAGTCCGAAAGGACAAAACTACAATTTTTTTACCGCTCCCGCCAAATCCCCTCCGCGCAAAATCGGCTGCTTGTCCATCTTCTCCCAGCACGCCCCTACACCCTCCGAAAGATGCCTTTACACACCGTTTCCAAGACAACTTTCCGCCATTTTCCGGCAAGTGAGTGCACATTCCCTATTTCCCGTCCCTCGCCCTCCGGGGGAAAAACAGCCGATACCTCGGCAGCGCACGAAAAGAAAACTTCGCTTTCCCTCATCACCACGCCCGGCTTTCACTACCTTTAGAGAAGGCAGGATGCGCCTCGGCAGCGCACGAAAAGAAAACTTCGTTTTCCCCCATCACCACGCCCGGCTTTCACTACCTTTGCACAAAACCCCTGTCGATGGCCGATTCTGTTCTTTTCCAACGCATCCTCACCCACTTCCCCTACGAGCCCTCCCCGGAGCAACGTTCGGCCATGGAAGCCTTGGCCGAGTTCCTGAATCCCGACAGCCGTCAACGGGTCTTCATCCTGCGCGGATATGCCGGAACAGGTAAAACGAGCCTGGTCGCCGCGTTGGTACGTGCCCTGCACGACGCCGGACGCGAAGCCTTCCTGATGGCTCCCACCGGGCGCGCCGCCAAAGTAATGGCCGGTTACTCCGGCACCGCCGCCCGCACCATCCACAAACAGATCTACGCCGTCGTCCCCCGCAGCGGAGGCGGGATGAGTTTTATCCTGCGCCCCAACAAATCCAAAAACGCCGTATTTCTGGTCGACGAGGCCTCGATGCTCACCGACCGGACGGGAGATTCGCTCACCGATGCCTCGTCGTCGCTTCTGGACGACCTGGTAAGCTACGTGTTTCACGCCCCCGGAAGCCGGCTCATCCTGGTGGGCGACCGCGCCCAGTTGCCCCCCGTGGGTTACGAAGATTCCCCGGCACTGGAGGGACGCACTTTTGAAAACGGATACGGGCTTTACTGCACCGAAATCGATCTGACCCGCGTATATCGACAGAGCGAACAATCGGCCATCCTGCAGAACGCCACCCGGGTCCGCCAGGCGATGGAAAGCGGAGCAACCCTTCCCTGGGGCAGCCTGAAATTCCGCACCGGCAGCGATTTCATCCGCCTGGAAGACGGCTACGACATCCAAAGCGCCATCGAAGGAGCCTACAGCCAGGAAGGTCTTTCGGAAACCATCCTGATCACCCGCTCGAACAAACGGGCCGGGGCGTTCAACGCCCAGATCCGCTCCCGGGTACTTCTTTCGGAAGGCGAGATCGCCGCCGGAGACCTGCTGATGGTAGTAAAAAACAACTACTTCTGGGTCGACGAGAACTCCCCTTGCGGCTTTATCGCCAACGGCGACCTGGCCGAAGTGATGAGCGTACGCCGCGAGATCGAACTCTACGGCATGCGCTTTGCCCGGGTGGAACTGTCCTTGACGGACTACCCGCAGATGCCCAAATTCGAGGCGCTCATCCTGCTGGACACCCTTTACAGCCAGGCGCCTGCCTTGCCCGAAGACCGTACCCGAGCTTTTTTCGAACAGGTCATGCTCGACTACGAAGACCTTCCGCCCCGCAAGCGTTTCGAGGCGTTGGCCAAAAACGAGTACTACAATGCCATTCAGGTAAAGTTCGGCTACGCCGTTACCTGCCACAAAGCCCAGGGAGGCGGCTGGGACAACGTACTGATCGAACAAGTCTGGATGCCCGAGCCGAAACTCTCGCGGGAATACCTCCGCTGGCTCTACACCGCCATCACCCGCGCCCGGAAACGGGTGTACCTCATCGGATTTCCAGACGAATTTTTCGAGTGAGCCCCGGCCCAACTTCCGCGGGAAAGACTCGCTTTTCAAGCAGAAATCACGCATTTTCCTACAAATAAAATCTGCTTGCAGTGACAAACACCGGCCGAAAGAAGGAAAAAAGTTCGACAAAAAAGGAACTATCCGCCACCAAAACAGACACAAAGACCTAAAAACAAGGCTACTGTAAAAATTTTTTCCACAAAAAGCATCGGGCGGGAATTCTCCTGCTTTTGTTTTGAATATTGAAATAATAAAACTACATTTGGCCAACCAAGCACTATCGCTGCAATCAGCACAACATCAAGTTCGGATATGGAGATCTTATTGTCCGGCGTAGTGGCCTTTGCCATTTGTCTGCTCGTTACGCCTTTTCTGATAAAACTCCTGATGCGTTTCAATGCCATCGACAGCGGAGGAGGACGGAAAATACACCGCGGTTCGGTACCGACCATGGGCGGTCTGGCCATCTTTGTATCCGTCATCGCGACCATCGCCATGTTCTCACCGGCGATCCTGTTTACGCGCACCGTTCCTTATGTGATCGGCGCTATTTCGCTCATGGCGCTTCTGGGATTTGCCGACGATGCACTCAACCTCAAACCCAACCGCAAACTGTTTGTGATGATTGTCGGAGCGACGCTGGTGTACATCGCCGGCATCCGGATATGGAGTCTGTATGGCTTCTTCGGCATCCATGAACTCCCCCCCTTTGTTTCATACCTGGTTACGGTCTTTACCATCATCGTGATCATCAATGCCTACAACCTGATCGACGGCATCGACGGCCTGGCAGGCGGGATCGGAGCAACGACCCTGTTTTGCTTTGCCTTGTGGTTCATGCTGATGGGCAACATGTTCGGACTAGTCCTGTGTCTGTCCTTTACGGGCGCCCTGCTTGCTTTTCTGCACTACAATTGGGCACCGGCACGGGTTTTCATGGGCGACACGGGCAGTTTGATGATCGGCATGACGTGCGCCATCTGCACCCTGATCTTTATCCAGGAAAACAGTTTGATGCCGGCGAACGACCCCTTGTGTTTCAAAGGATACGTTGCCGCTGGCGTTACCTTCGTGGCATATCCCCTGTACGATACGCTCCGGGTTTTCATCATCCGCATTCGGGAACACCGCTCCCCCTTTTCGGCCGACACCCAGCACACCCACCACTACCTGCTTCGCTTGGGATATTCCCACAACAAGGTAACGACCATCATCCTGATCGTCAATTTTGCAGGAATGATCGTCTTCTGGATTTTGTCGTATTTCATCCATAGCTATTACGTGGTACCCATCATCCTTCTGACCGCATTTCTGGGAGCCAAATACTTGCAGCGGGTAGAAAACCGAAACCGTCTGGTCGAAATAGAGCAAGGCAATCCTCCCAAACAAGCGCAATAAGGTCTCGCATCCGGTTTTTGCGCCGGCGCCACCCTATTCCACTTCTTGGAACGACCGTTCGACAAAACGGATTGTTCTGCGGACAAATTCCTCGGGATACAGGACTTCCGGAGCCTCCATTCCGCCATGTTTGGCACCCGGTGCCACCCACAATTCTTTTTCGATGCCATCGGGCAGAGCGGCAAAAATATCCTCCGCCATCCAAACCGGAGTACGCTCGTCGTTTTGCCCCACGACGATCAGAATATCCTTATCGAAAGTATCCGCCAACGCCAAAGGCATCTTCCCGACCGGGAAATCCTCCGGCACCAGAAGTTGGGTCGAATCCTTACCGACAGCCTGCTGCAATACAGGGATCACCTGCTCGAAAGACGTCGGCACCCCCCGCAGGATACAGCCTTTCACCGACGGATCTCCCTCCGCAGCGATCATCGACAGGTAAGCTCCAGTCGACCAGCCCAGCAAGTATATTCCCCCAGGGAGCACCTCGGGCTGCGCGCTCACCTGCCGGATAACTGCCCGATAGTCTTCCAACATCTCGGTATAACACAAATAGTCGGGATCCATCGGAAAGGGATCGCTCGCCCCGAATCCCCTCCAGTCGAACGTGGCCACATTGTAGCCCCGGGAGGTAAACTGTCCCGCCAAAAACAACTGATAGTACGACATATTGCCCGCATCGCCGTTGCAGATAAGGATCGTCGGCCTTTTTTCATCATCCAATGTCCGATAAGCGAGCAGAGTGTCACTACCGGCATCCGCTCCGGGAGCTTCCTGCGCGGGGAAAAACCACGTCCGGATCCGGTAACCGTCCTGCGTGCACACATCGAGCGTCTTGTAGATCAACCCCAAATGCTCCGGAAGGCGCACATACGTCCTGTCCGGGCGGATGCCCTTTGCCGGAGGAATCACGCAGCAGAGCAAGCACAAAAACAATATCGCCTTTTTCATCCTTTCCTTTTTTTTACTCACAAAGATAGGCGCGCCGATGTATTTTACGAAAAAATATCCGCAAACCTCCGCGCATCCGTCTCCCGAAAGGCAACTTAACCCGCAATCTTTTCCTCCCACAGGAAGCAAAAACACATTCATTCCCAGCCTCCTAAAAGAAAACGAAAAACTTTCGGACAAAAACTCCCCGGGGTTTGCTTCGAGCGAAAAAAGTCGTATATTTGCACCCGGCTTATCTAACGAGCCGACGTCGTTTCACGGAACTTTAAGAAAAAGAACAGTTATACAGCGATGAAAAGAACATTCCAACCTCACGTGCGCAAGCGCAGGAACAAACATGGGTTCCGCGAACGTATGGCCACCGCCAACGGCCGCAAGGTATTGGCTGCCCGCCGCGCAAAAGGCCGCGCAAAACTTACGGTATCATGCGAAACTCGTCACAGAAAATAAAAGGATGAGGTGATATTGAAGATGAAAAAGGGGCGTTACCACTTCGGTATCTCCCCTTTTTTATAAGGGTAAGCGAAAAGGCACCCGCCGGGGTTCCCCCTCCCTGTCCGAAAAAAAAGGAGGGATCGTCTGCAAAAAGAAGGGTTTTCAAAAAAATACGTTTTTTCCACATGCCAAAAAGACAAGACATCCATTCGGTACTGATCATCGGAAGCGGCCCCATCATCATCGGACAGGCCGCCGAGTTCGACTATTCGGGCAGCCAGGCCGCCCGCTCGTTGCGCGAGGAAGGGATCGAAGTCACCCTGATCAACTCCAACCCCGCCACCATCATGACCGACCCGGTAACGGCCGACCATGTATACCTGCTTCCCCTGACGGTCAAATCCATCGAAAAGATCCTCTCCGAACAAAAAATCGACGCCGTACTGCCCACCATGGGCGGTCAGACGGCGCTCAACCTGGCCATCGAAGCCCAGGAAAAAGGCGTGTGGGAAAAATACGGTGTAGAGCTCATCGGCGTGGACATCGATGCGATCAACATCACCGAAGACCGCGAACAGTTCCGCCAGTTGATGGCCAAGATCGGCGTGGGAACCGCCCCGTGCAAGATCGCGCGTTCGTACCTCAAGGGCAAGGAGATCGCTCAGGAATTCGGTTTCCCGCTGTGCATCCGCCCCTCGTTCACCTTGGGCGGTACGGGTGCTTCGCTCGTGTACGACAAGGACAAATTCGAGGATCTGCTCCAACGCGGTCTGGAAGCCTCGCCCATCCACGAAGTACTCATCGACAAAGCGCTGATGGGTTGGAAGGAGTTCGAGCTGGAGCTCTTGCGCGACAAGAACGACAACGTGATCATCATCACCACCATCGAAAACCTCGACCCGATGGGTATCCACACCGGCGACTCGATCACCATCGCGCCGGCCATGACCCTCTCCGACCGCACATTCCAGCGCATGCGCGACATGGCCATCCGCATGATGCGCGCCATCGGCAACTTCTCCGGCGGGTGCAACGTACAGTTTGCCGTCTCGCCCGACGAAAAGGAAGAGATCGTCGCCATCGAGATCAATCCGCGCGTATCGCGTTCCTCGTCCCTGGCCTCGAAAGCCTCGGGATACCCCATCGCAAAAATCGCGACCAAACTGGCCATCGGCTATACGCTGGACGAACTCCAGAACCAGATCACCAAAACCACCTCGGCGCTCTTCGAACCGACCCTGGACTACGTCATCGTCAAGATCCCCCGTTGGAACTTCGACAAGTTCGAAGGTGCGGACCGCACCCTGGGTCTGCAGATGAAGTCGGTGGGCGAGGTGATGGCCATCGGACGCTCGTTTCAGGAAGCCATCCAGAAAGCTGCCCAATCGCTCGAGATCAAACGTTCGGGCATCGGCGCCGACGGTAAGGACCTCAAGGACCAGGACGTAATCCTCGACAAACTCAAACACCCCTCGTGGGACCGCATCTGGGCTGTTTCCGACGCCATCAAGATGGGCATTTCCCTGCGCAAGATCCACGACATCACCCAGATCGACATGTGGTACCTCAAACAGTTCGAGGAAATGGCCCGCACCGAGGCTCTGGTAGCCGAATACACCGTCGACACCATTCCCCGCAAGGTATTGCTCGAAGCCAAGATGAAGGGCTTTGCCGACCGGCAGATCGCCCACCTGATGGGCTGCAAGGAAAGCCAGGTGCACGACCGTCGGATGGAACTGAACATCCACCGGGTATGGAAACTGGTCGATACCTGCGCTGCGGAATTCGCCGCCCACACCCCGTACTACTACTCGACCTTTGAGAACGATATGGTCCAGGACGGGAAGACCTTCTCGGCCAACGAGAGCGTTCGCAGCGACCGCAAGAAAGTCGTGGTGCTGGGTTCCGGTCCCAACCGCATCGGACAGGGCATCGAGTTCGACTACTGCTGTGTACACGGCGTACTGGCCGCCAAGGAATGCGGCTACGAGACCATCATGATCAACTGCAACCCGGAGACCGTCTCGACCGACTTCGACACGTCGGACAAACTGTACTTCGAACCGGTATTCTGGGAACACATCTACGACATCATCTGCCACGAAAAACCCGAAGGGGTGATCGTCCAGCTGGGTGGTCAGACCGCCCTGAAACTGGCCGAAAAACTGGACCGTTTCGGGATCAAGATCATCGGCACTTCGTACGACGCGCTGGATTTGGCCGAAGACCGGGGACGCTTCTCGGCATTGCTGCGCGAATCGAAGATCCCCTTCCCCGAATACGGCGTGGTGGAAAATGCCGACCAGGCGCGCGAACTGTCCGCCAAGATCGGCTTCCCGATGCTGGTGCGCCCCTCGTACGTGCTGGGCGGACAAGGCATGAAGATCGTGATCAACGAAGAGGAACTGGAAGAGCACATCGTCGAACTGAACAAAAACATCCCGGGCAACCGCATCCTGATCGACCACTACCTCGACGGAGCGATCGAAGCCGAAGCCGACGCCATCTGCGACGGAAAAGACGTGTACATCATCGGCATCATGGAGCACATCGAACCCTGCGGCATCCACTCGGGCGACTCCAACGCCGTGCTTCCGCCGTTCAACCTGGGAGAATTTGTCATGCAGCAGATCATCGACCACACCAAGACGATCGCTGTCAAACTGCATACCGTCGGGCTGATCAACGTCCAGTTCGCCATCAAGGACGACATCGTGTACATCATCGAGGCCAACCCGCGCGCTTCGCGTACCGTCCCGTTCATTGCCAAGGCTTACCACGAGCCGTACGTCAATTACGCCACCAAGATCATGCTGGGCGTCAACAAGCTCTCCGACTTCCACTTCCATCCCACGCGCCACGGCTATGCCATCAAGCAACCGGTCTTCTCCTTCAACAAGTTCCCGGGCGTAAACAAAAACCTGGGACCGGAGATGCGTTCCACGGGCGAGTCGATCCTCTTTATCGACGACCTGCACGACGACCAGTTCTACGACATCTATTCGCGGCGCACGATGTACCTGAAGCGCTGACGGTTCAAACCCGCGATATACTACTTCGGGGCGGAAGGATTACCTTCCGGTANNCGGGGCGGAAGGATTCCCTTCCGCCCCGATTTTTTTCACAGACATCCTTCTTTATAAAATACGGTGTCTTCTGCCCATCCGAACCCGCAGGGAGGTCTTTTTATAAAACGACTATCGGAAACGCAGGAAACTCTTTCCCCTGCATCCCTCGGGGGACAAGCAAACACCAGCCCCCCTTCTCCTCCCAAAAAACGGTCCGGGGGGAAAACCCTACTTCTGTGCCTGATAAGCCTGAAAATCCGCCGTATCGTAGAACTGGGCGACCGTCTTGAACTCGCCGCCGTCCCGGCTTTCGGAAATCCCGATCGTGATCGTCTTTCCCGCCAGGCGCCAACGATAGACCTGCACCACGTATCCCGGTTCCAAGCCCGTGGAACGCGGCATGCCGTTGTCGGTGGTGGGTTTGCCGTAGGTACGGCCAAAGTAGTCTCGGAGGTTGGCTACCTCGCTGCGGATCTCGGTCTCGTAACGTGAGACCGGCTTGTACAGGTCGTCCGCCGTAGTGATGTCCACCCGGTAGAGCCGGTCCTGATAAAAGAACAGGGTAACGCGATAGGTGAGCTCCCCTATTTTTTCCTGAAAGTTGCTGATGGCCGGGGTATCCTTGTCCAGGAACCAGTCCTTGAACTGCGGCAAGGCTGCCACCTGGTCGAAACTCATGCCGAACTCCGCCGTACCGTAGGCCGTTTTGACCGGTGCTTTCGGTATCGGGGCTTGCTGGGGCGCCGGAGCAGGAGCAAGAGCGGTTGCCTGCGGAGTCTGAAGGTCTGCGGAGGAAGATTTGCATCCCGCCGAAAGAGCGAGCGGAGCAAACAGCAAAACAAATAAAGTCTTCATGCGATTCGGTAAATATTATTTTCTTTCGTCCTCTTTTTGTCTCCTTTCGTCCCGTCCTCAACGCGGGGTACGGCAGAAGAGCACCGGTACTTTCTCCTCTTCCATTTCGACCTCCAGATGGTTGAACCGGCCGCCCACTTCCCCGTCCACCTGCAAGGTGGTAACGCGCGATATGTCCACGCTGGCCCTGCGCCCCGAGACGCAGAAATAGTTGTCGTACTTCATTTCGTTGAAAAACTTGGTCCAGCCAGCCCGTACCACGGCCCCCAGATTGATCCGTCCGATGACGATGACCTCGAAACGGTTGTCGAACGGGTTTCCTTTCACATTGAACGTCAGTCCCGAGCCGTAACGCGTTCCGTTGGCAATGGCCAACATCGCCCCTTTCTTCTCGTACTGCTTGCCGTCCACCGTAAAGCGGAAACGGTAGGTCTCCTGCGCCCGCACCGCCCCGAACAGGTACTTGGCATAGGTGAGGATGCCCCGGTTCTTGTCCTGCTCGTAAGCCTTGACCAACTGGGCATTCAGACCGACGTCCGCCACGTGCATGGAGTCGATCCCGTTGATCCGTACCAAGTCCAGGTTGCGGGTATGGTAAGTAGCCATCAGCATCTCGAAACTCTCCCAGGGCGAGTCGCCCGAAGGCAGGTCTTCCCGCATCCCGTTGGCCGAACCCATCGGGATATACGCTACAGGGATTCCCATCCCCTTGACCGCCGAGCAAATCTCGCGAAATGTCCCGTCGCCTCCCACCGAAAACACCCGGTCGGGCGCATAGGCTTCGACCCGCCGGCGGATCTTTTCGGCATCCTGCTGGCCGGAAGTGTAGAAAAACTCGTAATCTATTCCGTAAGTATAACAATAGTCGTTGATGTTATTCACAAAATAACTTTTATCTTTACCTCCGGATATAGGGTTTACAACGTATAGGACTTTCATCGTCGTTACCAGTAAGAAAACCATCTCGTGGAAAGGCACATTCCGATACTGACGTATTACAGCTACCTTTCGGTAGGCAAGTACATACGGTTTGCCGGCACCATCCTGCGCGCTCCTGCGGACATGTTGTATATCGGAGACGAAAATACGACTTTTCAGCATATAAAAAACCTTTACAAGCTCTATACTCCTCATTTTTTCAAGAATGCGATGCTCGAGGTGCGCTACCGGGGGTATTTCACCTTGTGCAACATCGACTCCAAAGGCAACTTCGTGGTACCCCTGCCGGAAGAGAGCGAGGAATTCCTCATCGACGACATCCGCATCCGCCTGATCATCGACAACTTCGGCTACACGGTCTATGCCCCCAACCTGTTCCACGAACGCCTCTACATCAGCGACTACAAATACGGACTGATCACCGACATCGACGACACCATCCTGCATACCGGAGCGACCACCTTCTTCACGCGGCTCAAGCAGATCATCTTCACCCGCCCGGACGAACGGCGCTCGATCGAAGGGATGCCCGAGGTGTATCGCCGACTGGCTGCCGACGGAGCCAAAATCTTTTACGTGTCCAACAGCGAAGCCAACCTTTTCCCGGTCATCTCCACCTTCCTGCACAGCCACCGTTTCCCCCAGGGAGCGTGCTTTCTGCGCAAGAACAAACTCCTGTCCTACTTCCTGCACCACAAGAAGGGGCACCGTTCGCCCATTTCGCACAAACTGCGCGTGATCTCCATGCTGATGCGCACCCAGCCCAAAAAGCGCTTCATTCTGGTGGGAGACAACGGCCAGCACGACCCTGTCATCTACAAAGAAGTGATCCGGCGCTTTCCCGGGCGGGTAAGCTACGTCTTCCTGCGGGACATCCACGACAAGATAGGCCTCAAACGCCAATGCTGGGGCGGAGTACCGGTACTGTTCTACAGTTCGCTCAACGACATCAAACCGTTCATCTCCGTCCGGTTAAATTCCGATTTTTCCTGACAAAACACACAGACACTTGCACTCGGACATGACTGCATACGACAAGACTTTCGACGACATACGCCCTTTTACCGACCAGGAAGCCATCGCCGCCCTCCCGAAAGCCATCCGCATTCCCTACCTGGAACAAGTGATCCGGTACGGTCTGCCGGACTTCACTCCGGAACAACTCAAAAGATTGATCGCTTCGTGCACCTCCGTGCGCGATTTTATCGAGAAAGCCATCTACCCGGCCGTACAGCGCCTGTTGGATCAGACCTCTGAAGGAGTCACCTTCCGCGGGTTGGGCGCACTGGACAAGGACAAAGGCTATCTCTTCCTGTCCAACCACCGGGACATCGTCATGGACTCGGTCATCCTCAACTACGGTCTTCACATCCAAGGCATGCCCTTGGCACAAAGCGCCATCGGGAACAACCTCGTCCCCGACGAAAACCTGCTGACGATCTCCCGCATCAACAAAAACTTCGTCGTGCGCCGAGACCTCTCCCCGCGTGAAACGCTGGTTTTTTCCCAAAAACTGTCGCGATACATCGGCTACGTACTCTCCCAAGTAGGTGATTCCGTATGGCTCGCGCACCGCGAAGGCCGGGCCAAGGACGGCGACGACCGCACCCAAGCAGGCGTAATCAAGATGCTGACCCTCGCTTCCCGAGGTGGTGATCTGGTGGACTACCTCCAGAGCCTGCGCATCGTCCCGATGGCCATTTCCTACCAATGGGACGCCACCGATGCCCTGAAGGTCCGCGAACTGCTGGCCAAACGATCGGGCGCGAAGTACGTCAAGGCTCCGGGAGAAGACCTGCACTCCATCATTACCGGCATTACCGGCCGCAAAGGGGGCATCTGTGTGGCGATGGGCGACGTGCTGAACGAGGAACTCGAACCCCTGCGCGCACTGAACAACGACATGCAGCGCATCCACGCGGTCTGCCACCTGATGGACCGGCACATCCACCGGCTTTTCCACCTTTTCCCCACGCATTACCTGGCTGCCGACCTGTTGGAAGGCACTTCCCGACGGAATGATCGTTACTCGGCAGCCGACCGGGAGGCCTTCGAGCAGCGCATCCACGCGGTAGTGGCCGCCTGCGGGCAAAACCCCGAGGCCCGGGAGGTCCTGTTGCGCATCTACGCCAACCCGGTGTTCAACCGGGAAAAAACCGAAGAAAACGAAAACGAATGAAAGAGAATAAACTTCCGAAAATCCTGCTGATCTACACCGGAGGGACCATCGGCATGGTGCGGGACGAGGTATCCGGCGGGCTGCGTCCGTTCGACTTTGACAACATCCTGGCCAACCTGCCCGAAGCCCGCTCGATCCACTGCTCGCTGGATACCTACGCATTCGACCATCTGCTGGACTCGTCCAATATCTCCCCGGCCAACTGGGTGGAGATCGCTTCGGTGGTGCGCGACCGTTACGAGGCCTACGACGGCTTCGTGGTACTGCACGGCACCGATACGATGGCCTATACCACTTCGGCGTTGAGTTTCATGCTCTCGGGGCTGTCCAAACCGGTCATCTTTACCGGCTCGCAGCTCCCCATCGGGCATCTGCGCACCGACGCCAAGGAAAACCTGATCACCTCCATCGAACTGGCTTCCCTGACGGGCGAAGACGGCCAACCGGTGGTGCGCGAAGTCTGCCTGTACTTCCAGCACGAACTCTACCGGGGCAACCGCTGCACCAAGATCAACGCCGAACAGTTCAGCGCCTTCGCCTCGCCCAACTATCCGCCGCTGGCCCATTCCGGCGTCCACCTGACGGTGGACAAGGATTTGCTCTTGCCGCGCTCCTACGCGTCCTTTTCGCTGGATGCCCACCTGGAGACCGAGATCCTGATGTTGCACATTTTCCCCGGCATCCGCCCAGAGATGGTGCACTACCTGCTCGACTACCCGGACTTGCGAGGTGTGATCCTGCTGACCTTCGGTTCGGGCAACGCCCCCGACTCGGCCGAATTTCTCGCGGCGATCGAGCACGTGATAGCACGCGACATCCCGGTGGTCAACATCACCCAATGCATCAAAGGGGCGGTCAACCAGGGAGACTACCAGGTCAGCGAGTCGCTCCTGCGCGCCGGGGTGATCAGCGGGCGCGACATGACCAAAGAAGCAGCTCTGGCCAAGATGATGCACCTGCTCGGACACCATTACGGAGTGGATGAAATACGGCACTACATGCAAAAAAGCCTCCGGGGGGAGGTCAGCGAATAAACGCCGCCTGAGGCCTCTTCCCCTCCCCTGTCGAATAAACGGAAATGGGGATTTTCAGGCCCTCAACAAGGAATATGAACAAAAAACGGCGGGAAAATTTTTATAAGACGAAAAAAATTCGTTATTTAGCACCCCGTTAAGCAAGGGGGCAGAAAAGACATCGATCTTTCACCAACCTACTGACAAACAGGAGAGATGGCCGAGTGGTTTAAGGCGCACGCCTGGAAAGTGTGTATACGGGAAACCGTATCGGGGGTTCGAATCCCCCTTTCTCCGCAAAATAGATCGTCGCATGCCATAAAGGCGATGCGTGAAAGCGAAAGCCC
>DCEW01000023.1:271-6719 GCA_002314265.1 Flavobacteriales bacterium UBA1820 | reverse complement strand
GGGCTTTCGCTTTCACGCATCGCTTGCCCGTACACGCTTGCCCCCGCATCGATCCCTTCCCCCTGCAGCAACTCGTGTTTTGCCACAAAAAGGCACGAATCCGCTCATATCTATCGCTTCAGGAACATACACACTTTGTTTCACTAAAGTGTAATGCATCAAAGATCCTTTCGGGACCATGTGCCTCATTTGACATCATCCATATTTTGTATTATTTTCGCTACTGTACTGATACTTATCGCATATTAGCCACAACTAAACACCTTAAGTCATGAAAAAGATTTTGCGCATTGTATTGTTGGCCGTTTGTATCCCTGTCTTTGCCAACTACCCCTCATCAACAAGTTCAAACGACAGCTATGATATTGCTGGGATATACGAAAAAATAGAATTGGAAGATGGAGCCAAGGCGGTGGATTCGTATGGCAACATAACGGACGCTGAGGCGGTGCTGGTTCCGGCTAAATTTCAAACCGGCAATTTCGAGGTGGAACTGACGCGGGTCGATGGGAATTTTTATCAGATATGCGGGACTTCACAGTATATTGAAACCCGATATTGTTATGAGTATGCCATAAGGGACAAAGCTGTTTTACGCATTACATCCCGTTATGGCTACACGCTCGGCGAAGTCATTTTTTTGGATTGAGCGACTACCTTTTTCAGGAAAGCTGACATCAATTGTCGAGAAGGAGGGAGGGGGCACATCCTGTTGGCATGTGCTGCTCTTGTTGTGGACATTCTCATGCATTTGAAAGTATTATTGGGCTAAAATCGTTGTTTTCCGGCGATACCTTGGCTACGACCCGGTGAAAACTCTGTTTTTCCCTTGTTGCTGCGCTCGGCTTTTCCTACTTTTGTATCCCATCGCCGTCGCTTTGCAGCGATAAATCGTAAAAAAACTACCTATGAGTACATCCCACAGAGAGCGGGTGGTCGCCGCCATGAACCTTCAAAAACCCGACCGGGTGCCCCTGATGTGCCAATTCAGCATCGGCGCCATGATGAATCAACTGCACCCCGATCCCGTCGCATTCTGGTACGACCAGAAGACCTTTGCCGACGGCCTGATCGAACTATGCCAAAGATTCCACTTCGACGGCATCCTGGTGAGCCTGCACGGACACTCCGACTACTGGAAAAAAGACCTCATCGCCCGCAAGGACCTCGGCAAAGGGCGGGTCGAGCTGCAGTATCCCGACCGCAAGGAACTCCACAGCTGGGAAGACCTGCCGATGGTTACCTTCCTGCAGCCCCGCCCGAACAAGGACATCGAAAGCATCGACATAGACAAGGACATCCCCGACACCCTGGACTATATCCCGGTGTCGCACAATCTGTATTTCCACCTCGACCGGGACAACCTTTTCGGCATCTTCGACTATCTCCAGGAAAAGACCGCCGGAGAATATTCCATCCATGGAGAGATCACCTCGCCATTGGATTACTTCCTGGACACGCTGGGTTACGAAAACGGCCTGATCGCTATGATGCTCGATCCGGAAAAATGCGAAAAGATCCTGGCCAAATACACGGTCATGATCCGGGATCTGGCGGTTGCCATGTGCCAAAAGGACATCGACGCCATCAAGATTTCCTCGCCCTTTGCTGGGATGGGCTTTATCTCGACCGATTTCTACCGCCAGTTCGTACTGCCTTTCGAGAAACAAATCGTACAGGCCATCCGTCAAACGGGCAAACACGCCTACATCCACACCTGCGGGTCGATCGGCGACCGTCTGGAAGTGATGTGCGAGAGCGGTCTTTCGGGATTGGAATGCCTCGATCCCCCGCCCGTAGGGAACGTCGATCTCGAAGACGCCTTCAACCGGGTAGGCGACCGGATCTTTATCAAAGGCAACATCGACTCGGTCAACACCCTGCTGCTGGGGGACGACGAGAAGGTTCGCCGCGACGTAGGGAAAATCATCGAGATCGGCAAACGGAAAGGAAAAGGATTTATCCTGAGTACCGCCTGCTCCATTGCCCCCAAGGTGAGCAAAGAGCACCTGCTGATGCTCTCCCAACTCGTAGAAGAACAAGGATATTACTAAAACTACAACAATCTGTTTTTTCAAAAAGAGAAATGAATACGGATCTGAACCAGATATACACCGCCGTCCTGGGCGGCGATCTGAAACTGGCGGTCGACACCACACGTGCCGCTGTCGAAGAAGGAGTTTCCCCCAACGACATCATCAACGGATATATGATCAAGGCCATGGAAGAGATCGGAGCCCGGTTTGAAGCCGGGAAAGCCTTCGTTCCCAACCTGCTGATGAGCGCCCGCGCCATGAAAGGGGCCATGGAAGTCCTCAAACCCCTGATGAAGGGCGAGAGCGACGCATACATCGGTAAAGTGGTCATCGGCACCGTACAAGGCGACCTGCACGACATCGGGAAAAACCTGGTGGCCTCCATGCTGGAAGGCTGCGGTTTCGAGATCATCAACCTCGGGGTGGACATCCCCTGCGAACGCTTCCTCTCGGTAGCCCGCGAAGAAAAAGCCGACATCATCTGCCTTTCGGCCTTGCTGACCACCACGATGGAACGCATGAAGGAGATCATCGACGCCGTTCACTCCTCGGACCTGAACGGAAAAGTGAAAGTCATGGTCGGTGGAGCACCCATCAGCCGGGAATATGCCGAGTCCATCCATGCAGATGCCTATTCCGACAACGCCAACGGAGCTGTTGCCGTAGCCAAAGCCCTGGTAAACGCCCGCTGATGGAATCCCCGATCGAACAAGGCGACCTGGACTTTTCCTCGCTGGAACTGGATCCGGACGACATCTATCTCCCGATGGGAAGAAGCTATCGCCCCACCCCGGAGATGGAAGCCACGCTCGCGGAGCTGAAACAGGAGATCGCTCAGGTATGCACACCGCATTACTACGTGCGCTACCTGCCCGCAGGCCCTTCCCGGGGAGGAATGCTCCAGGCAGGAGACACTTGTTTCCATGCCGGAGGCATCATCGCTTCGGCCATCCGCCCGGCCAGCCGGTACGCCTTGTTCATTGTCACGGCAGGTTTCGGTTTCGAAAAACTGCAACAGGAAGCCAAGGAAGACATCTACCGAGCCTTTCTTCTGGATACTTTGGGTACGGCCATTGCCGAGGCCTCCGTTCGCGCTCTCTGCGCCCGGATAGAAACACAGTTGCCCGCCGGAGAATACATCAGCTATCCTTACAGCCCGGGATACTGCGGATGGGATATTTCCGAACAGGAAAAAGTCTTCGCTCTGCTGCATCCCGACCCGCAAGTGGTCCGCCTGAACGCCTCCTGTCTAATGACCCCCATCAAGTCCGTGAGCGGCATCATCGGCCTGGGACCCGAAATCCGCAAACAAGCCTATGGATGCAAAATGTGCGGGCGACGAGATTGTTACAAAAACCGAGAACGATAAAAACGCGACAAAACATCACAAGATGAATACCGATCAGTGGATCAAACAGATCATCGAAACGGGAAAAACCGTAGCCATCCCCATCATGACCCACCCGGGGATAGAACTGTTGGGGAAAAAGGTAAAAGATGCCTTAACGGACGGACAAACCCACTACCGCGCCATCGCAGCCTTGAACGAACGCTTTCCCCAATCGGCCGCCGTAACCATGATCATGGACCTGACGGTCGAAGCGGAAGCCTTCGGAGCAAGCTTGTACATGCCCGATGACGAAGTTCCCAGCGTTACCGGCCGCCTGATCAGCGGTGCAGCCGACGTGGCCGCCTTAAAGGTACCCGAGATCGACGCCGCTCGCGTACCGGAATACCTGAAAGCCAGTTCCCTGGCCGTCGAAAACCTCGACAAGCCGGTACTCCCCGGCTGTATCGGTCCGTACTCCCTGGCCGCCCGACTGTTCGACATGACGGAACTGATGATGGCCATGTACCTGGAACCCGATACGGTAAAAGCCCTGCTGGAAAAGTGCACGGAATTCATCCTCCGGTACTGCCAGGCGATCAAAAAAACCGGTGCGGCCGGCGTGGTGATGGCCGAACCGGCGGCCGGACTCCTGTCCAACGAAGACTGCATGACGTACTCCTCGGTGTACGTCCGCCAGATCATCGAAAAAGTCCAGGATGAACACTTCGCCATAATCCTGCACAACTGCGGAAACAGCGGACAGTGTACCGAAGCAATGGTGGCCACCGGAGCCAAAGGCTATCATTTCGGCAACCGGATCGACATGGTAGAAGCACTGAAAGGATGTCCTTCCCACACGCTGGTCATGGGAAACCTCGACCCCGCGGGGGTCCTGAAAATGTCATCTGCCAGCCAAGTAGCCGCACAAGTGGCCGAGTTGCTCCAGCGCACCGCCGGATACCCTAACTTCGTCCTGTCGACCGGATGCGATGTTCCGCCCGGCGTCCCGATGGAAAACATCACCGCCTTCTATGCCGCCCTTCAGGGAACGCAGGCATAAAATCGATCGCAGCAACCTGTATTCTTCCCCTGTTCCCGCATGGAACAGGGGATTTTTCTTCCCGAACGGGAGGCCTACCGCTGAAAATACACCCCTTTCCCAAAAAGATGAACAGGAGATCCGGGCAGGTTCCTGAGTGAAAAACAGCAGGTTTTCTGCACACTCTGACCGGGAAATGCGTAACTTTGCACCCACGATTTGTGCCCGCGCACCTCGAAGCAGAAAAACACGATGAATCACAACAATCAAAACTCAGAAGATATGAAAAATCCGTTCATCTTTCCGGCAGCCATGCTCGTGATGGCGCTCACCGCCGGATGTTCCTCCCAATCCAAGTCGGGACAGGGACTGGACATGTCCGATCTGGACACCACGGTCGCTCCCGGCGAGGACTTTTACCAATACGCCTGCGGAGGCTGGATCGCCAACAACCCCCTCAAGGCGGAATACTCCCGTTTCGGTTCGTTCGACAAGCTGGCCGAAGACAACCGCGAACAGCTCAAAGGCTTGGTCGATTCCCTGGCTGCCCAACCCAACGAACCGGGTTCCGTTGCCCAGAAGATCGCCGACATCTACCGCATGAAGATGGACTCCACCCGTCGCAATGCCCTGGGTGCCGAGCCGCTGAAAGCGGACATCGCTGCCATCGAAGCCATCAAGGACAAGAAGACCCTCACTGAAGCCGTCGCTACGCTGCGTCGCAATGGTATCGGGACTTTCTTCGGACAATACATCGGAGCCGATGCCAAGAACAGCTCGATGAACATCATCGACTTTTATCAGGGCGGCACCAACATGGGCGACCGCGACTACTACCTGGAGTCCGATGAAAACACCCTCCGCATCCAGAAAGCCTACCGGGAATACATCCAAAAACTGTTCCTGTTGGCCGGCTTCGACCAGGCCCGTGCCGAACGCGCCGAGAAAGCCGTCATGAAGATCGAGACGGGACTGGCCAAAATACAGTTCACCCGCGAGCAGACCCGCGATCCGCAGGCCAACTACAACAAGATGAGCTTTGCCGAATTCAAGAAACTCTCCGATTCTTTCGATTGGGACGTTTACTTCGACAGCATGGGCTTTGCTTCGGAAAAGGACAAAGACCTGGTGGTCGATCAGGTGCCTTTCTTCAAGGGCATGGACAAAGTCATCCGCTCGGCCTCGATGGACGAATTGAAAGACTACCTGATCTTCAACCTGCTCGACGGCTCTACGGGAAGCCTTTCGGACGATTTCTCCACGGCCAGCTTCGACTTCTACAGCCGCGCCATGGCCGGTGTAGAACAGCAGCAGCCCCTGTGGAAACGCGCCATCTCGACCATCAACGGCACCATGGGCGAAGCCTTGGGCGAAATCTACGTACAGCGCTACTTCCCGCCCCAGTCCAAAGAGCGGATGCTCAAACTGGTGGGCAACCTGCAAAAGGCTCTGGGCGAACACATCGATTCGCTGGCATGGATGAGCGACTCGACCAAAGCCAAAGCCCGCGAAAAACTGGCCGCCTTCCACGTGAAGATCGGTTATCCGGACAAATGGACGGACTACTCCAAACTGACCATCGATACCACGCTGTCGCTCTACGACAACATGAAAGCCGTTTCGCAGTTCTACTACCAGAAGATGCTCGATGAGAAACTGGGCAAACCGGTAGACAAGGACGAATGGCTGATGACCCCCCAGACGGTCAATGCCTACTACATGCCTACCACCAACGAGATCTGCTTCCCGGCAGCCATCCTTCAGCCTCCGTTCTTCTACCCCGAGGGCGACGATGCGATCAACTACGGAGCGATCGGCGTAGTGATCGGCCACGAGATGACGCACGGATTCGACGACCAGGGTCGTCAGTTCGACAAAGACGGCAACCTGAACGACTGGTGGACGGCGGCCGATGCCGAAGCCTTCCAGGAACGCGCCGAGAAACTGGTCGAACACTACTCGTCCAAGATCGTTCTCGATACCGTTCATGCCAACGGCCGTTACACCCTGGGCGAAAACATCGCCGACCAGGGCGGTCTGCGC
>DCEW01000023.1:0-249 GCA_002314265.1 Flavobacteriales bacterium UBA1820 | reverse complement strand
CCGACCAGCGCTTCTACCTGGCATACGCCCGCTTGTGGGCTACCAACATCCGCGACGAGGAGATCCTCCGTCTGACCAAGATCGACCCGCACTCGCTGGGCAAATGGCGTGTAAACGCCGCCCTGCAGAACATCGACTCTTTCTACGATGCCTTCGGCATCCAGGAAGGCGATGCCATGTACCTGGCTCCCAGCGGCCGGATCATCATCTGGTAATCCAACTCCCGAGCCGGGCAAGCTTCGGCGGGCA
>DCEW01000063.1:29231-30123 GCA_002314265.1 Flavobacteriales bacterium UBA1820 | reverse complement strand
AACAACGTTTTCGCATTTGACAAATGCCGAAGACCCATGAAAAAACAGAATAAAATATTGGCCTCTTTCCTTATTTTTTCTCTAAATTAGAAACCGATATGCCACCCGGCCCTACTCCGGCCGACTTCAATGGCTGAAACGGGAGGAGGCACGTCTCTTTCACCGAAAAACTACCAGAAACAAATCCTCACACCAATCATTGACATCATGAAAAACAAGTACTTTTTAGAGGCTCTCGGCACCATGGTACTGGTGCTGATGGGCTGCGGCGCTGCCGTGATGAACGGTGGTGCGTCCACTGTAGCTGCGGTACTGACCATTGCCTTTGCCTTCGGACTTTCGGTCGTCGCCATGGCTTATGCCATCGGGCCTGTGACGGGATGCCACATCAACCCTGCCATCACGCTCGGAGTATGGCTTTCCGGCCGGATGAAAACCGGCGAAGCATTGGGTTACATGGCGGCACAAGTCGTCGGCGGGATCGTTGGCTCGGCTATTCTCTATGCCCTCACACACAGTGGGAATACGGTCATCGAAGCGACGGGAGCCAACAGTTTTGCCGAGGGGCAGCTCGTCCCGGCTCTGATCGCCGAGATCGTGTTTACCTTTATCTTCGTATTCGTGGTGCTGCGCTCCACCGCCCAAAAGAACGGAGCCGGCAATTTTGCCGGTTTGGCCATCGGCCTGACGCTGGTCCTGGTACACATCGTCTGCATCCCCGTTACCGGTACTTCGGTCAATCCGGCGCGTTCGATAGGTCCGGCTCTTTTTGAAGGCGGAGTTGCCCTCCAACAGCTTTGGCTCTTTATCGTAGCTCCCCTGATCGGCGGCGCACTGGCTGCCCTGGTAGGCAAGGAATAGCCAGCAGACCTTCACCCGACCCAAAAGCGGC
>DCEW01000063.1:18397-29178 GCA_002314265.1 Flavobacteriales bacterium UBA1820 | reverse complement strand
GCCGCTTTTGGGTCGGGTGAAGGAAAAACGCAAACGGTTACAACAATTTATAACGCAACAGGAAATCCTCATACAGCCCGTTAAACGAATAAATATACCCGTTATCTTCATCCACGACAAAGGCACCCGGACCTATATCGAAAGTATATTCCACCACAGGATTGGCATCGTTGTCAAATACCTGCATCGTAACCTTGTATTCATCCGGTTTGCGGTCTTTGGCCGCTTTCAACAGATAAAAACGGCTTTCGGTCGCGAAAGGATAGATATAATACCGGGTGGTTGTACCCGAAGACCCCTGTTCGATCTGTGTTTTTCCGGGACCTATGACGCTTTTTTTCAACTTCAAGGTAGAAATGTCGAAAAGGTCGAATCGGTTTTTATATGGATATGCGTATACGACAGAGGTATCGTTGGCCGCGATATATCCCATGTTCGGGGTCATGGTCGAACGCTTTTCTCCGGGTTCCAGCATAAAAACTTCCCCCAAAGGTTTGCCGTTCTTCAGGTCGTATTTTTTGATATTGAACAATGTACTGTACACCAACAGCGAATCGCCGATGATCCTCGGCCAGTTGAGCGCATCAAAGCTATCGAACTTGTACCAGTCGCCCCAGACCATCCGCCCCGTACTGTCCAGATGTGCCTGGCGAAAATTGCGCGAAGGGAAGCCCAACAGGATCAACCTCCCCTCCCGGTTGCCGCAAAAATTCGCAAACGACAAAAATTCCCCCGGCCCCTCGCCTTTCCGACCTCCCTTCCCGACGAACTGCAAGTCGGGTACGGTGTAGAAATAAATCAAGGAGTCCGTCTGTGAACAAGTAAATACGAAGTACCCGTCCGCCAAAGTTATTACTTCCGGATAAGCGATCTGATTCAGGGGTATTTTTTCCGCTGTCAGATGCACAGTCCGGGGAAATACGGGCTCTTCCGTGCGTTGGCATCCGACCCATATCCCCGACAAGAGCAACATCAGCACGCCTGTCAGGAAGGAAAAACGAGTATCCATCTTACCGACATTTTGCCCTAAAGATAGGAAAAAGGTCTGCCCCTCCTAATCTCACCTCCTGTTTTTTCCGAAAAAAAAACGAAGAACCCTCCCCAAAAGTTTTCGGGCGGTAGAAAATAGAAAACTCATCCGAATCACAAAAACACTACGGCACCGGATCGTAACCCGACCCGCCCCACGGATTGCACCGCAGGATACGTCGCAGTGCCAGCCACGAACCCTTCAGCAGCCCGTGCTTTTGCAGCGCCTGGATCGCATACGCCGAACAAGTGGGCGTGTAGCGGCAGTTCGCCCCCAGATGCGGGGAAATAACCTGTTGGTAAAAACGGATCAGCAGGATCAGCGGATAGGTCAATACGCGCTTCATCGTTCGATGGAATAGGTCGTACCGTCCTTGCCGTCCTTCAGGGCAATGCCCAAGGCAGCCAGACGGTCGCGTATCCGGTCGGAGAGCGCCCAATCGCGCGCCGCACGGGCCGCATTGCGCTCTTCGATGAACAGACCGATCAGCGCATCGGTAAGCCCCTGGTCGCCGGCCCGGTCGATGTTTTCGATGCCCATCACCTGATAGACGAATCCCTCGAAGGTCTGGCGCAGCAGAGCGATGTCGTCGGCCGTAAAGCCCGCTTTGCCGTCGTAGGCCTTGTTGATCTCGCCTACCGCCTCGAACAGGTGTGCGATGAGCACCGGAGTGTTGAAGTCGTCATTCATCGCAGCAAAGCAACGCTCCCGCCAAGCCCCTACGTCGAACGTGCTTTCCGCAGAGGGTTTGAGGGCCGAAATGCGGTCGATGCCTTCCATCAAGCGGTAGTAGCCTTTCTCGGCCGCCTCCAGCGCATCCGACGAGAAGTCCAACACCGAGCGGTAATGCGCCTGCATGACGAAAAAGCGCACCACGGCCGGCGGAAAAGCTTTGGCGAGGATGTGATTCTTCCCGGTGAAGAGTTCGTCGGGATTCAGGATATTGCCGGTGGACTTGCTCATTCTCTTCCCATTGAGGGTCAACATGTTGGCATGCAGCCAATAGCGAGCACCCCGACTGTGGTTGTGTACCTGGTTTTGAGCGATTTCGCATTCGTGATGCGGGAACTTCAGGTCCATTCCCCCGCCATGTATGTCGAAGGTCTCTCCCAGATACTTGGTACTCATGGCCGAGCACTCCAAATGCCAACCGGGAAAGCCTTCGCTCCACGGCGAGGGCCAATGCATGATGTGCAGCGGGGAAGCTTTTTTCCACAGGGCAAAATCGCGGGGAGAACGCTTCTCGTGCTGGCCTTCCAGTTCGCGTGTAGCGTCCATCAGTTCGTCGATGTTGCGCCCCGAGAGTTCTCCGTAAGGGCCGGCCCCGAAGGGATGCTCGCGGTTGTATTTTTCCACGTCGAAATACACCGATCCGTTCGACACGTAGGCATAGCCCTTGTCCAGGATGTCCTGCGTGATGGCGATCTGTTCGAGGATATGCCCAGTGGCCGTCGGTTCGATGGAAGGGGGCAGGTTGCCCAAAAGGCGCATCACCCGGTGGAAATCCTCGGTGTAGCGCTGGACGACCTCCATCGGTTCGAGTGCCTCCAGACGGGCTTTCTTGGCGATCTTGTCCTCGCCCTGGTCGGCATCGTTCTCCAGGTGTCCGGCATCGGTGATGTTGCGCACATAGCGCACCTTGTAACCCAGGAAGGTGAAATACCGGAATATCATATCGAACGACATGAAGGTGCGACAGTTGCCCAAGTGCACGTTGGAATACACCGTCGGGCCGCATACGTACATGCCCACCCGGCCTTCGACCGTGGGAACGAAACGTTCTTTTTTGCCCGTGAGGGAATTGTACACCCAGAGTTCGTTTTGCTGATACAGAGCTGTTGCCATCGTCTTGTCGTTCTTTTTGTTTGTTTGCTGAAAAATGGATCGGGGCCGCTTTGCTACTGGTAATGAGTCTCCAGTTCGATAAAACGGAGGAATTCCCGGCGGACGGCCTCGTCCTTGAACGCGCCGCCGTATTCGGCCGTTACGGTAGCCGAAGCCACGTCGCGGATGCCGCGCGAATTGACACACAAGTGCTTGGCATCGATCACACAGGCCACATCCTCGGTGCCCAAGGCCTTCTGGAGTTCCCGGACGATCTGCATGGTCAGGCGTTCCTGCACCTGCGGACGGCGGGCGTAATAGTCCACGATGCGGTTCAACTTCGAAAGTCCGATCACCGACCCGTGCGAGATATAGGCCACGTGCGCCTTGCCTACGATGGGCAGAAAGTGATGCTCGCACGTGGAGTACAACGTGATGTTCTTTTCCACCAGCATCTGTCCGTAGCGGTATTTGTTTTCAAAGGAAGACAACCGCGGTTTTTTCTGCGGATCCAGCCCGGAGAAAATCTCCCGGACGTACATTTTGGCCACCCGGTGCGGGGTGTTGCGCAGCGAGTCGTCCGTCAAGTCCAGCCCCAAGGTGTGCATGATATGACGGAAGTCTTTCTCGATGGCTTCTATCTTGTCCTCCTCGCTCATCTCGAACGCATCGGGACGCAGCGGGGTTGCTTCGGCGGGAGCCGCAGGGCAATCACGGCATATTTTCGCCTTTTCCTGTTCCTTTTTCATTTCTTTTTTCTGATACAAAATGCAAAGATAGTGAAAGCCGAGGGCAAAGCCGCGAGGGAAAACGAAGTTTTTCCTCGGAGGTTTTTCCAAAGCACATGCTCATCTTACCCCTTTATCTTTCTCGGAAGGCTTTTTGAAAAAGCCGCATCCCCCCTCCCACGAGCCGGCGCAGGAGGGAATTGAAACTTTTTCCCCTTTTTTTCAGGTCTAATGAAGCGTAACCATCTTAAAAAAACATGCCAATCATGAAATCTTCCGCACTTCCCCTCGCAGCAGCATCCCTGTTCGCCGCATTGTCATTCACAGCCTGCCAACCCTCCGCCCCGCAAAACCCCTTTGCCCGGACGCAACTTTTGCAGGCGGACAGCATCCTCATCGAACAAATCCTCTCGCCCCGCACGTGGACCGTGGCCGGCGATCGGGCGATCGTCGCCTCCTTGTCCCAAGATTCGGTACTCTATGCGTACCGTCTGCCCGACTTCGAATACCTTTACAGCGGACTTCGCGCCGGAGGAGGGCCGGACGAACTGTCGAACATCTACGGGAGCTTCCTGCGAAGCTATCCCGACGGGACCTTCGTGCTGGAAGATTACGGGCGGCGGAACATGATCCTGCACGCCGCAGACAAAGACTTTGCCCTGTTGCGCACGGCTTCCACCCGGCAAAAGGACGTCCGGGACGGAAGGCCCGTCCCGGGCGACTCGGTGTACGCTGCGGTGGACTACCCCCCTTGTGAACAAGGATCCGCTCCGGGGCGCCTGCTGCTGCAGGACTTCTACGGACGGGCGCTCGATTCTGCCGCCTGCCGCTCGTTCGTCACCACCCTCACCCACGAGGGAGAACGATTTTCCATGGGGATGAACTGGCCCAACTTCGCCTACGCGGGGCAGACCCTCGCACTCGTCTATTACGAAACCGGACGGGTGGAATTTTACGACCTCTCCCGCGGAAAACTCTCCCTGAAAAAAGCCGTCGGCGACTCCACCCCGGTAGAGGAACTGATGGAAGCCGACCTGACCCAGCGGAGCTTCCAAGGGGTCAAGTACGACGCGATCGTCTCGGACGGAAAATATTTCTACGTACTGGCCAACGATTACCGCTACACCGGTCCCCAACCCGACCCGTCGAACATCCGCTTCACCTCCTGCATCCTGGTGTATTCCCGTCAGGGGACCCCACTCAGGAAATACGCACTCGACCATCCGGCCAGCGACATCCTGGCCTATCGGGATGTCATTTACGCTTACAACCGGTGGAAAGACTTCGAGCAGGTGTACGTCTACCGCCCGGATGAAAAATAAATCCCACACTCCAACCGGACATCCCGCACTCTCTCCCCACCCGAAAGAGGACATAAAGCAGTATTCCCTAAAAATCACTACCTTTGTCCCCGCGCACAAAAAGCACGCTCACCACAAAAAAACACATCATACACAAACGATACGACAGTTTTATGGACATTCTTTCGGTACTCAAAGAAAACATAGCCGAGGTGTTGGATTCGCTCTACGGCCTCTCCGATGCCCGGATCGACCTCCAGGCCACCCGCGAAGAATTTGCCGGCGACGTAACCCTGCTGGTATTCCCCTACGCGAAGGCTTCGCACAAAGCCCCCGAAGAGACCGCCCGGGAGATCGGCGAAGCGCTGGTGCAGCGGATCCCCCACGTGGTGAGTGGATTCAACGTCGTGAAAGGTTTCCTGAACATCGAACTCTCGCAGGATATTTTCATCGACGAGTTTGCGGCCGCGTATAGCGCAAAGGACTTCGGATGCCGCCCTGCCGACCCGAAAGCGCCGGCGGTGATGGTGGAATACTCCTCGCCCAATACCAACAAGCCCCTGCACTTGGGACACATCCGCAACAACCTGCTGGGATTTTCCGTCGCCCGCCTGCTGGAGGCTTCCGGAAAACGGGTGATCAAAACCCAGATCGTCAACGACCGAGGCATCCATATCTGCAAGTCGATGCTCGCCTGGCAACGGTTCGGCCACGGAGAGACCCCCGAAAGTTCCGGCATGAAAGGCGACCACCTGGTGGGAAAATACTACGTAGAATTCGACAAGGCTTACCGACAGGAAGTGGCCGAGCTGAAAAACCAGAGCATGGACGAGGAGGAGGCCAAGAAAAAAGCCCCGCTGATGCTCGCCGCCCAGGACATGCTCCGCCGCTGGGAAGCCCGCGACCCCGAAGTGCGCGCCCTGTGGGAAATGATGAACGGCTGGGTGTTCGAAGGTTTTGCCCAGACGTACCGCCGGCTGGGTGTGGAGTTCGACAAGAACTACTACGAGAGCGACACCTACCTGCTCGGAAAGGACATCGTGGAGGAAGGATTGAAGAAAGGCGTGTTCTACCGCCGGGACGACGGCTCGGTCTGGATCGACCTGACGGCCGACGGACTGGACGAAAAACTGGTGCTGCGCGCGGACGGAACGTCGGTGTACATCACCCAGGACATGGGTACGGCCGTTCGTCGGTTCGAGGAGTTCGACATCGACTCGCTCATCTACACCGTGGGCAACGAGCAGGACTACCACTTCAAGGTATTGTTCCTCACGCTCAAGAAACTGGGCTACCCTTGGGCCGACAAACTGTACCACCTTTCCTACGGCATGGTAGACCTGCCTTCGGGCAAAATGAAGTCCCGGGAAGGCACCGTGGTAGATGCCGACGACCTGATGGACGACATGTACCGCACGGCCAAGGAAATCTCCGAGGAGTTGGGCAAACTGGACGGCCTCTCCGACCAGGAAAAAGACCACCTGTACCACATCATCGGCATGGGTGCGCTCAAGTATTTCCTGCTGAAGGTCGATCCCCGCAAGCGCATGATGTTCAACCCGCAGGAATCCATCGACTTTAACGGCAATACCGGCCCGTTCATCCAATACACCTACGCCCGGATCCAATCCATCAAACGCCGGGCGGGACAGTTGCCCGAAAAGCCGGAAAGGCCCTCCAGCCTGCAGGAGCGCGAAGTGGAACTGATCAAGAACATCGCCGAATTCCCCGCCCTGATCCAGAAGGCCGCCGCTGCACATTCGCCGGCACTGGTAGCCAACTACGTCTATGAACTGGTGAAAATGTACAACTCGTACTACCAGAACGTCCCGATGCTTTCGGCCGAAGACGCCTCGGTGCGTACCTTCCGCGTGCAATTGTCCGACCTGGTGGGACGCGTGATCCGCACCGGCATGTACATCCTGGGCATCGAAGTCCCCGAGAGGATGTAAGCCTCTCCTGTTCTGACAAACCGATGGAATACATCTACAACATCACCGCCGCCGTCGATACAGCCATTGCCGCGCAATGGGTCGAGGAGGCCTGCGCATCGTTCCTGCCGGCCCTGGCAAAGGTGCCGGGCGTATCGGCGGTAGAACTCATCGAGGTACACTCGGACGACGCCCCGGCCGACACCCGCTCGTATACCGTACAAGTGCGCTTTTCCGGGAAAGACTCCCTCGAAGCCTTCCTGGGAGCCCTCGAACGCGAAGCCGAAAGCCGGCTTTTCGAGCGTTTCGGGCAGCGTTACCTCACCTTTCGCCTGCAACTCGACAGCCTGCACAAGATCGCCTCGACCGGGGAATGACCACTCCCCCGCCGACAGGTCCTCGGGGCAGGCCGCACAAAAAAACAGGAAACCCTGTGGAAAAAGTAAGAGCCAAAAAAGCCCTCGGGCAACATTTCCTCACCGACCGATCCATCGCGCGGCGCATAGCCGATACGGTGGATGGCGCCCCCAACGGCAATGTGCTGGAAGTAGGGCCCGGGATGGGCATCCTGACCGAATGCCTGCTGGAAAAGGGGTGTCGTGTCCTGGCGGCCGAGATCGACCCTGAATCGGTGGAATACCTGCTGGGACACTTCCCCGCGCTGGAGGGACGGATCGTCCAGGGAGACTTTCTCAAGATGGACCTCTCGGGGCTTTTCGCAGGGGAAAACTTTACCCTGATCGGCAATTTCCCGTACAACATCTCCTCGCAGATCATGTTCCGGGCCTTGGAGTACACCGACCGCATCCACCGCATCGGCGGGATGTTCCAGCGGGAAGTCGCCCAACGGCTCACCGCCTCTCCGGGGAGCAAAGTGTACGGCATCCTGTCGGTGCTGCTGGACGTGTATTACCGTCCGGAGTACCTGTTCACCGTACCGGAAACCGTCTTCTCCCCTCCCCCGAAAGTAAAGTCGGGCGTCATTCGGCTGGAACGCCGGGAAGACATCCCGCAGGACTTCAAAGCGGAAGCCCTGCTGCGGGTGGTCAAGGCCGCTTTCAACCAGCGCCGCAAGACGTTGCGCAATGCGCTGCGCCCGCTGGGAATCCCGTCCGGACTGGCGGACCATCCGCTGCTGGACCGCAGGGCAGAACAGTTGTCCTCGGCGGAATTTTTGGACCTGAGCCGCTGGGAGTGGGGCAACTGAAGTTTGCGGCCCCCAAGGGCCGCAGCGCCGCTTTCGCGGCGCATGCTTGGGGAGCGAGCTTTTTTATTTGGGATAAATCGTCCTCCCGGAGGATTTTTTGCCTACCTTTGCACGCGAAACATTTAAGGAGTAAATAATTAAGGCAGAACACCTGCCGCCCTTTCCAAGCGGGAAAGGGAACAAAAACCAAGAACGCACCATGCAGGTTCCACAACCTCTTTCGCAGACCGTTACCCTCAAGGACGGTCGCACCATCACCATCGAGACCGGTGTATGGGCCAAACAAGCCGCCGGAGCCGCTGTCGTACGAATGGGCGGCACGGTCGTGCTGGCCACCGTAACCACAGCCGATGAAGGCAAGGAAGGCGCCGATTTCCTTCCCCTGACCGTCGAGTACAAAGAATCGTTCACCGCAGCCGGCCGCTTCCCCGGCGGATTCATGAAACGCGAAATGCGCCCCAACGACGAAGAGATCCTCGTCGCCCGTCTGGTGGACCGCATCCTGCGCCCCATGTTTCCCTCGGACTATCACGCCGAGACGCAAGTCATCGTTCAGCTGCTTTCCTACGACGGACATACCCAACCCGATTCGCTGGCCGGACTGGCCGCCTCGACGGCCATCGCCGTTTCGGACATCCCGTTCGAAGCACCCATCTCCGAAGTACGCGTAGCGCGCATCGACGGACAGTTCGTGATCAACCCCACGCTGGAACAGATGGCCGATGCCGACATCGAACTGATGGTAGGCGCCACCGCCGATTCCATTGCGATGGTGGAAGGTGAGATGAAGTTCGTCTCCGAAGCCGAAATGATCGATGCCCTCAAGGCCGCCCACGAAGCCATCAAGGATCAGGTAGAGGCGCAGAAAGCCCTCGCCGCCCAAGTGCCCAAAGCTGCTCACAAACGCGTTTACTGCCACGAGACCAACGACGAGGAACTGCGCGAGAAAGTCCGCAAGGATACCTACGACAAGGTCTATGCCGTAGCCAAAATGGGACTGGGCAAACAGGAACGCAGCGAGAAATTCTCGGAAGTGATCGACGAATTCATCGCAGAGAATTTCCCCGAAAAAGGAATGGACAAGGACGAACGGGCACAGAAAGTCGCCTTGGCCAAACTGTATTACCACGATGTGGAGCGCGACGCCGTCCGCCGTCTTATCCTGGACGAAGGCATCCGCCTGGATGGCCGCAAGACCACCGAAATCCGCCCCATCTGGTGCGCAGTCAACGTGCTGCCCATGCCGCACGGATCGTCCATCTTCACCCGCGGTGAGACCCAGGCACTGGGTACGGTCGCTCTGGGAACGAGCCTCGACTCGAACGAAGTGGACGGAGTATCGTTCCGTTACAAGCAGAATTTCTACCTCCATTACAACTTCCCGCCCTACTCCACGGGTGAAACCAAACCCATGCGCGGCGTTTCGCGCCGGGAGATCGGCCACGGAAACCTCGCCTACCGGGCGCTCAAGCAGGTCATCCCCGCCGACTGCCCCTATACGGTACGCGTAGTATCGAACGTGCTGGAGTCCAACGGCTCCTCGTCGATGGCCACCGTATGCGCAGGAACCCTCGCGCTGATGGATGCCGGTATTCAGATCTCGAAACCCGTTTCGGGTATCGCCATGGGCCTGATCACCGACGAGCAGACCGGCCAGTACGCCGTGCTGTCGGACATCCTGGGCGATGAAGACCACTTGGGCGATATGGACTTCAAGGTAACCGGTACCGAAGACGGCATCACGGCTTGCCAGATGGATATCAAGGTTAAGGGTCTTTCGTACGAAGTGCTCACCAAAGCCCTGGCACAAGCCCACGAAGGCCGCATGCACATCCTGGGCAAGATCAAGGAAGCCATTGCCGAGCCCCGTCCCACGGTCAAGGAACACGCTCCGAAGATCATCGCCATGGAAGTGCCCAAAGAGTCCATCGGAGGCATTATCGGCACGGGCGGCAAGGTCATCCAGCGCATCCAGGCCGAAACCGGAACGACCGTTACCATCGAAGAGGAAGGCAACGTGGGCAAGGTACAGATCCTCGGCACTTCGCCCAAGGGCATGGAAGATGCCGTCAACATGATCAAACTCATCGCTTACGACCCGCAGATCGGCGACGAATTCGACGTAACGGTAACGGAAGTGCGCGACTTCGGCGCCATCGTCGAACTGGGCCCCAACCGGGATGCGATGTTGCACATCTCGGAACTCGACTGGAAACGGGTGGACAACGCCGAAGACTACGTACACGTAGGCGACCGCATCCACGTACGCCTGATCGAAATAGACAAGGAGAAAGGCCGTCTGAAGGTATCTCTTCGCGCCCTGAAGGGAAAACCCGCCGACTGGGTCGATCGTCCGGCACGTCCGCGCGATGACCGTCGCGGAGGTCCTCGTGGCGGAGATGACCGCCGTCGCGGAGGTTCTCGTGGTGGAGACGACCGCCGTCGCAACGCTCCCCGCGGTGGCGACCGCCGTCGCAGCGAAGGCCGCGACGAGGCTTCCTCGGAAGAGTAAAGAACCCTGTATCTTACGATACGAGCATTTGCAGGCGCATCCCGAAAGGGATGCGCCTGTTTGTTTCTGCACGGACAAAAGAACCAACCCAGGAAATAGCAAGATCGAAGCCCCGGGGAAGAAGCCAAGCCTGCCAAAAAGAAAAAAGAAAAGGAGGGGAATAAAAAATCCCCGCAAATCGTCGAATTTGCGGGGATCGCTTTTTTGAACCGACCGGTTCACCTGGCGGAGAGAGAGGGATTCGAACC
>DCEW01000063.1:0-18375 GCA_002314265.1 Flavobacteriales bacterium UBA1820 | reverse complement strand
CAATCGACCACTCTGCCATCTCTCCTACTCGGGGAGCAAAGGTAAAAATTATTTCGCGCGCACGCAAAAAAATACGCCCCCTCTTTTTCTTTTCGAAAACTAAAAGCCCCGCTCTTTCTTTATCCGCTCGTAGGCATCCTGGATCTCGATGAACTTCTCCTTGGCGATCTGCTGCTCCTCGGGCGGGTATTTCACCAGACGGTCGGGGTGATATTTTTTGACCAAAATACGGTACGATTGTTTGATCTCGGCCTCGCTCGCAGTTGGACTGACCCCCAACACCTCGTACGGGGAACGACCGGCCGAAGCCCCTTTCGGACCTCGCTCCTGCGAACCGGAACGCTGATACGCGCCTTGGGCAAAAGCCGAGAAAATATAGTGAAAATGCTGCTGTGCGATCCCCAGCCAACCGGCTATCCGAGCCATCAGCTGCACCTCCTCGTCGCTGATCCGCCCGTCGGAGGCTGCCACCTGAAAGAGAAATACCAGGATGCTCTGGCGGGATTGGTAGCTGGTGGTAAACATCAGTTCCCGACAAATGTGTTCCAGCGAGTTTTTGTTGGTGAAGGTCTTGTAGTTGGCAAAGGCTTTCTCGGCGCGAGCCTGCCCGAACTGACCGATGAACTGTTTCCGCACAAAGCGTACTTCCTCGTCGCTGATCTTGCCGTCCGAGCGGATCACGGCCGCTGCCAGGGCGAGGATACGCACGTCGATCTGGTCATAGGTAAATCCGGCACCCATTCGGGATGAAAAACCCGAAGTGCTGGCCGAAGAGCCCCGAAACACGAAATACAAAGCTATAACGAGAAGGAAGAGCCAAAAAGACAACATAGTTCTGTTTCTTTGCAGAATGGTTTGGTTTGCGAGGACAAAAATACGTTTTTTGCCCTTTTATTTGACCGCTGGCGCACAAAAAAAGCAACGACGATAAACTTTTATCGCTCGTGCATTTGCACGAATCCTGCGGGCTAAAAACAACTTCTCGGGCGCGCAAGCAAAAGGGGTCGGCCCATCAGGGCCGACCCCTTTTGCTTGCGCGCACACCCCGAATTACAGGATGCCGAAGCCCAGGGAACTGATCCCCGTATAGATGCAGCTAACGATCCCCGCCAGCAGCACACCGGCCATGCAAACCACCAGGCTCAAAGCCATCGGGCTGTCGGTGCGGAAATAGGGAATCGGATTGTCGCTTTTCTTGATAAACATCGCCTTGACCACCAGCAGATAGTAGTACAGGGAGATCACCGTATTGACCAAAGCGATGAGCACCAGCACGTAATACCCTTGCGAAGCAGCCGAAGCGAAGATAAAGAACTTCGAGAAGAACCCGGCAAAAGGCGGAATACCACCCAAGGAGAACAACGCCAGCATCATCACCACCGCCAGACGCGGATTGGTAGAATACAGTCCGTCGTAGTCCGAAATATCGACCTTGCCCGTGCGGGTATCGATAGCCGAGATCACGCCGAAGGCTGCCATGTTGGACAGGACGTAGATCAGCACATAGTACACCAGCGAAGCCATACCTTCCGCATTGCCGCCCATGATACCCAACATGATGTAACCGGCCTGCGAGATGGACGAGAAGGCAAAGAAACGCTTGATGTTATTCTGACGGATGGCAAACAAGTTGGCCACGGTAATGGTTACGATGATCAGCCCGTACATCAGGTCTTTCCAGATGTAAGCCAAAGGAGCGAATACCTTGAACAGCACCAGCATCAGCACAAAGGCTGCCGAGCCCTTCGATACGACCGAAAGATAAGCCGTTGTCGAGGTCGGAGCCCCCTGGTAAACGTCGGCCGTCCACAAGTGGAAAGGCACCAGGGAGATCTTGAATCCCAACCCGGCCATGAAGAACACCATCCCGGCGATCTGCATGGCGGACATGTCGAGCAGGTAAGGCACATCGGCGAAGTAAAGCGTCCCGCACGTGCCGTAGATCATCGAGATACCGTAGAGCAACACCCCGGAGGAAAGAGCCGCCGTGAGGATAAACTTGGCACCGGCCTCGGCCGAATGATGTTTGTATTTGTCAAATGCCACCAAGCAGGCCAGCGGCACGGATGCCGTCTCCAGACCCAGGTAGAGCATCAGGAAGTTGCCCGAAGAAATCATGATGTACATGCCGAAAAGCGTAAAGAGCGTCAGCACGTAATACTCGCCCATCTTGTACTCGCTCTCCTGCTTTTTGAGCGACTCGCTCACCTGCAGGAACACCAGCAGCGTTCCCAGGCTCAAGATGGCTTTCACCAGCGTTCCCATGCGGGTCGTCTGGAACATCCCGCCGAAAAGTTCGCCTTCCGGCACGGGGAAAAAGCTGCCCACTACGTGCAGGGCTACCAGCACGAAAGCGACCGTCTGGAAATATTTCCGCCCGACGGGTCCGGCCACCAGGTCGTACACCAACAGAATGAGGGTTACCGCCAACAGCGAAATCTCGGGTCTGAGAAGCGTAAGTATGCTATTGAAATCCATTTGTATTTTCCGGTCTAATTATCCGCCTTTATTTTACCAACTGTCCGATGATCGGAGCCACCCCTCCGTCTATCATGTTCGAGATCCACAACGGAGCCATACCGATGGCTGCGATCACCACGATGAGCGTGATCACCGGCAGACGCTCGTGCCAAACGGCATCCGTGAGGGTGAGGTGGTGTTTGTTCTCCACTTCCCCGTAGAGTACCTTGCCCACCACGCGCAGGATGTACACCGCCGTAATGACGATCGAGCAGCACGCAATGGCCGTAAATACGCGGTGGAACATATCCGTGTGTTCCCACGATCCCACGAAGATGGTCATCTCGGCCACAAATCCCGACAAGCCGGGAAGTCCGAGCGAAGCCAGACCCGCTATCACGTAGCACACCGCCAGGAAAGGCATCACCTTCATCAGGCCGCTCATCTCCCGGATGTCGCGCGTATGGGTACGTCCGTAGATCATTCCGATCAGGGCAAAGAAGAGAGCCGTCATCAAACCGTGCGAAAGCATCTGAAGCACGGCACCCGTCATGGCCGTCCGATTGATCATCAGAATGGCGAAGAGCACCAAACCGCAGTGGCTCACCGAAGAGTAGGCGTTGATGTACTTCAGGTCGGTCTGCATGATCGCACCGAATGCCCCGTACACCACGCTGATACCCGTGAGGATGATAAAGATCCACGCCAGTTCGTTGGCTGCCTCGGGCATCAGGAACATCGCTACGCGGAAGCAACCGTAACCACCCAATTTCATCAGCACCCCGGCGTGCATCATCGACACGGCCGTCGGCGCGGAAGCATGACCGTCAGGGCTCCATGTATGGAAGGGGAACATCGCTCCCAGCACCCCGAATCCTACGAAGGTCAGCGGGAAGAACAAGCGCTGAGCCGACATCGGGATGGTGTATTGCGAGATTTCGAGGATGTTCATCGTGTATTGCCCTCCCTCGGGTGCGGAGTGGAAATAGATCCCCAGGATCCCCACCAGCAGGAACGCCGAACCACCCATGAGCATCAGGGTAAGTTTCATCGCTGCGTACTCCTTGCCGCCCGAACCCCACAGACCGATCAGCAGGTACATCGGGATCAGTGCGATCTCGTAGAACATGAACATCGTGAACAGGTCGATCGAGATAAAGAACCCGAACACGCCCAGCGAAAGGAGCACCAGCCACATGTAGTATTCCTTGGTCTGGTCCTTGATGGTCCACGAAGCGAACACACCGGTGAAGAGGATGATGGCCGAAAGCATCAGCATGGCTACCGAAATACCGTCCACCCCGATGGCGTAATGGATGTTCAACGGAGCGAACCACAGGATGCTGTCGGTGTACAACATCGGCGCATCGGCACCTGCCGCCCGATCCGAAAGGAACGACACCAGCAGGTAAATAGCTGTCGCCAGCACAGCGCTGGCTCCCGTAACGGCCACCGCATGCACCTGCTTGATGCTGCGGCAAAACAACAGCGCCAGGAGCATCAATACCGGTATGACAACAAAAAGGGAAAGGAAATTCATAGTATTTCTTTTTTATCCGATTCTCAATTCCGTTAGATCAGTATGGCGATAATGACCAGCAACAGGGCTCCCAGGACGAATACATACGCGTACTGCTGCACCTGTCCCGACTGCAGTCCCCGGATGTCGTACGACACGCGGTTGGCCCCCCAAGCCAGGAAATTCATAAAGCCGTCCACCACGTGGCGGTCGAACCAAGCGATGCCCTTCGACACGCCGTTGAAGATAATGCGCTTGGTGATGAACATATACACCTCATCGATATAGAAACGATGGTACGCCGCCCGGGCAAAAGCCGTCATCGACGCCTCGTTCACCGCCGGTTTTTCGTGTTCCTTGAAGAACTTGAACGCCGCAATGCCGATACCCACCACGGCTATGCCGATGCTGGCCAAGGCAATGGGCCACGTAGTGTGGATCTGCAGCACCTTCCCGTCGGCCGAAACGAAATCGCCGAAAGGAATAAAGCCAGCCACACACGTGATCAGTGCCAGGATCACCAGCGGAACGGTCATCACCGCCGGGGATTCATGGGGCGTATGATGAGACAGATCGGTCGGAGTGCTCCAGAAGATACGGAAGTACAGACGGAACATGTAGAACGCCGTCAGACCGGCCGTGAAATACATCCAAGCAAACATCCAAGGGCTGAACATGTAGGTAGCCACCAAGATTTCGTCCTTGGAGAAAAAGCCCGAGAATGGAGGAATTCCCGCAATGGCCAGGCACGCTACCACAAACGTGATGTGCGTAACGGGCATATGCTTGCGCAAACCACCCATCTGCGCCATCTCGTTGGAATGCACCGCATGGATCACCGAACCGGCTCCCAGGAAGAGCAGCGCCTTGAACATGGCGTGGGTAAACAAATGCCACATACCGGCCGTATAACCCAGGGCATCGTGCCCGTTCATGCCGGATACGCCCAAAGCGACGATCATAAAGCCGATCTGGGAAATGGTCGAGAAGGCCAGCACCCGTTTGATATCCGTCTGGAAGCAGGCGATCACCGCCGCAAAGAGCGAAGTGAAGGCACCCACGTAAGCGATGTACGACAACACCTCCGGTGCAGCCACGATGTACAGCGGGAACATGCGCGCTACCAGGAACACACCGGCTACCACCATCGTTGCGGCATGGATCAAGGCCGAAACAGGCGTCGGGCCTTCCATCGCGTCGGGCAGCCAGATGTGCAAGGGGAACATTGCCGACTTACCGGCACCGCCGATAAAGATCAGGCTCAGCCCCCAGGCTGCCGCCGAAACACCCAGGAAGCTGGCTCCGGCTGCCGAAGAAAGCGCCGTGCCGCCCGGAGCGGTCAGGTCGATGAAGTTGAACGACTGGGCATAGAAGGACAATACCAGAATACCCAGCAGGAAGCCCAAGTCGGCAAAGCGGGTAACGATAAAGGCTTTCTTCGAAGCGGCAATGGCCGCCGGACGGGTGTAGTAAAACCCGATGAGCAGATACGAGGATACGCCCACCAATTCCCAGAAGATGTACATCTGGAAAATGTTGGTAGCCACCACCAACCCGAGCATCGAGAAGGAGAACAACGAGAGGAAGGCGTAGTAACGCGCAAAACCCCGCTCGCCCTTCATGTAACCCAGGCTGTAGATGTGCACCATCAGCGACACGGTGGTGATCACCACCAGCATCATGCACGAGATGGGATCCAGCAATACGCCCAGGTCGATGTGCAGGTTTTCGGTAAAACGAAGCCACACCCAGTTGTACTCGGTGATCTTCTGGTAAACGCCGTCGGCGCCTTTTCCATCTACGAAGAAGTAATCAAATGCGGCCCAATACGCCAATACTGCGGTAACGGCCAATCCCGCCGTACCGATCAGTCCGGCCGAGCGTCCCTTGAGCTGTCCCTGGAAGAGTCCCAAAAACAGGAACATCACCATGGGAATGAGCAAAACGTATATCGAGTATTCCATTTTCTTGACGCGGTTTTAGACTAATATTTCATCGAGTCCATACGGTCCGTCTGGACGCTCTTGAGGTTGCGGTACACGTTGATGATGATGGCGATCGCCACGGCTGTTTCCCCGGCGGCCACCCCGATGACGAACAGGGTAAAGAAAAAGCCTTCGAGCGCCTCGGGATACAGAAAGCGGTTGAACACCACGAAGTTCACATTGACCGCATTGAGGATCAGCTCCAGCGAAACGAGCATGGCCAACAGGTTGCGGCGTGTGATGAAACCGTAAACGCCCGCGAAGAACATCACGGCTCCTACGAGCAGGTAAAATTCCATTGGTATTTCCATTGTCCTATCGTTTTCTTGCTATTAATATTCCGCCGATGATGCAAGCCAGCAAAAAGACGCTGATCACTTCGAAAGGCAGCAGATAACCGTACTTGTAAGGACTCATCAGGACCTGACCCACCACATTCATGTCGGGATCCGTTCCCCAGACCACCGACGGGGCGAAACGCTCGGAAAAGATGAGCCAACCGCAAACCACCAGGCCCACCAGCGCCCCGATCAGGGCCGACACCACCTTTTTGGTCTCCGGTTTTTCGGCTTTCTCGCCGACCCCGCTGGTGAGCAGGATCGAGAATACGTACAACACGATGATGCCGCCGGCGTAAATAGTCAGCTGCACCGCCCCGAGGAACTGGTAATCCAACTGGAAGTACAGACCTGCCGTAGCAAAGAGTACGAACAGCAGGTACGTTACCGCACGCAGGATGCGCCGCGAAGTAACCGCCAGAAAGGAGAACACGACTATGATCAGCGCCAGGACGGCAAATACGATCAATCCGGATGTTATTTCCATTGTCATCAGTTATTTTCCTGTTGTTTTTCTTCTGTCTTTGCCGCAGCGCTTTCGGGGGCCGCTTCAGCCGGTTTGGGAGCGACCACCGGGTCGAGGCGCAGCACGAGTTTGGCCCGGTTGAACACCGCATTCTCGAACGTATTGCGGAATTCGATGGCATTGTGCGGACAACTGTTCACACAAAGCTGGCAATAGATGCAACTGCCCAGGTCGTAGATATACTCGTCGAGGACCTTCTTGGGTTTTCCGGTAGCGGGATTGATCTCCATGCGGGTCTTGACCGTAATGGTGCCGTTGGGGCAGGCATTCTGGCAGATCCCGCAGCCGATGCACCGGCAAGTGCCATCCTCGTTCAGGGGCATGTACAATTCGCCGCGAAAACGTTTGGCAATGTGGAGCGTGGCCCGGTTTTCGGGATACTGGTCGGTAGTGTCCTTTTGCAGGTACACCTTCATCGTAGTCTTCAGACCGGTGCACAACGAACCGATCGCCCGGCAAATAGAACGTATGTAGTTAACGAAGCCCATTTCTTCTCTGTCTTTATCTTAAACTTAGAAATGCAAACCGAATATCACCACGATGGCCATCAGCATCAGGTTGACCAAACCGATGGGCAAAAGGTATTTCCACTCCAAGGCCAGGATCTGGTCCACACGCAGACGCGGGAAGGTCCACTTGAACCACATCAGCACGAAGATCAAAAAGAACGTCTTGCCAAAGAACCACACCACCGAAGGAATGTAGTCCATCACGGCGTTGAAACCGTCCAGCCCGCTGATGTGCAAAGGCATCCATCCGCCCAGGAAGATCGTCGCAGCCACACCCGCCACGATAAACAGGTTGAGGTATTCGGCCAGGTAGAAGAAACCGAACTGAATACCGGAATATTCGGTATGGTAACCGGCCGTCAGCTCGCTTTCGGCCTCGGGCAAGTCGAACGGTCCGCGGTTGGTCTCGGCATTGCCGGCGATCAGGTAGATGATGAAAGCGATCACCGCCGGAATATGCCCCTTGAAGATGAACCACCCGTCGGCCTGCTCGGCCACGATGGTCGAGAGCTGCATGCTGCCGCACAGGATGACCATCGTCAGGATGGACAGGGTAACGGACAACTCATAGCTGATCATCTGCGCGCCGCTTCGCATGGCGCCAATCAGGGAAAACTTGTTGTTGGACGACCAACCGGCCAGCAGGATACCCAGCACTCCGATGGCCGAAACGGACAGCAGGAAAAAGATACCGATGTTGAAATCCAACACCTGGAGTCCGCGTCCGAAAGGCAGGTTGCTGAAAGCCAGCACCGAGGCCACGATAACGATAAAGGGTGCCAGAATGAACAGGAAGCGGTCGGAACGGTCGATGAAGATCAATTCCTTGATGAGCATCTTGATCATATCGGCCACGCTCTGGATCGTTCCCTTGGGTCCTACCCGGTTCGGCCCGATACGGCACTGGAACTTTCCGCACACGCGGCGCTCCATGTAGATCAGGATCAGGGCGATCACCGCGTACAACAACAGAATGGCCGCGCCGATCAGGATAAATTCGATGGCCAGCGCCGCCCACGAAGGCATCGCAGCGCGCAGCGTTTCGTCTATCCAACCAGTGACTATTGAAAAATCGAACATATCGCTTTCTATTTGTTTTTGTTTCCTTGATTATTGCGTTAGCGGTCGATGTCCGGAACGACGTAATCCAACGATGCTCCGATGGCGATCAGGTCGGCGATCTTGTATCCGCGGGTGATCTGATCGACTACCGAAATCTGCGGAAGACCGGTCGAGCGGAATTTCAGGCGGTAAGGATACTTGTCCCCACGGGATTCGATGTACACCCCGAAATCGCCGCGCGCAGCCTCCACGTGGGAGTAGTACTCGCCTTCCGGCAACTTGATCACCGGTTTGGTCTTGACCTGGATGTCTCCCTCCGGAATGTTGTCGATGAGCTGTTCGATGATGTGGAGCGACTCGTTGATCTCGTCCATGCGCGCCATGTAGCGGTCGAATACGTCGCCGCCGTGGTAGATCACCTGTTTGAAATCCACCTTGTCGTACATCGCATACGGATCGGTCTTGCGCACATCGCACGCCCAACCGGAAGCGCGACCCGAAGGACCGGACACTCCGTATGAAATGGCTGCCTCCTTGGACAGGATGCCGATGCCCTTCATACGGTTCTGAGCGATGATGTTGCCGGTGAAGACATCGTGATAATCCGGCAGTACGGTAGGCAAATACTTGATAAATTTCTTGACTTCCTTGACAAAATCGGGATGCAGGTCGGCCTGCACACCGCCGATGGTGTAGTAGTTCTGAATGAGACGACCGCCCGTGGTTGCCTCGAAGATGTCGAGGATCTTTTCACGGTCGCGGAAACCATAGAAAAAAGCCGTCAGCGCGCCGAAGTCCATGCAAAGGGTCGCATAGAACAACAAGTGCGAGTCGATGCGTTGCAACTCGTCCATGATGGTGCGGATGTACTTCACCCGATCCGACACCTCGATGCCCAGTGCCTTTTCGATGCAGTTGCACAAGGCATGGCGGTTCATGTGTGCCGAAAGATAGTCCAAGCGGTCGGTAAAGGCCAAAGTCTGGGGATAGGTCTTTGACTCGCTCAGTTTTTCGATCCCGCGGTGGATGTACCCGCAGTTCGGGTCGATCTTGCGGATGATCTCACCGTCGAGCGACACGCGGAAATGCAACACCCCGTGCGTAGCCGGGTGCTGAGGACCGATGTTGACCACGTATTCTTCCTTGGAGAAGATGGTGTGGGGGACAGCCTTGAGCGTACCGTCCGCTTCCACCTGGTACCCGACCGTATCATCCTCGCCCTCTTCCACGTGGAGCTTCAACTCCTTGTTGGCGTTCATGTCGTAATCCTTGCGCAAAGGATAGCCGACAAAGTCCCGACGCAGGTACAGACGACGCATGTCCTGATGGCCGGCAAATTTGACGCCGAAGTAGTCGTACACCTCGCGCTCGTTGAGTTCCGCCGTCCCCCAGATGTCGCTCACGGTGGGCAGCACGGGGTTTTCCCGGTCGGTGGTAAAGGTCTTGAGCACCACCCAGTGGTTGTGCACCGAAGAAGTAAGGTGGTACACCACGCCCAATCCTACCTCGGGACCTTCGTCCACCCCGGTAAGACTTGTCAGATAGTCGAACGCCATCTCGGGATCGTCCTTGAGCATCCGGGCTACTTCGCGCAGCTTGTCCGAAGGAACGGTAAAGGTAGGATACTGCCCTTCCTTGTATGCCGCATCGGGGGCAAGGGCTGTTATTTTTTCTTGTATTGCGCTCATAAAACTGTCTTCTTTTATACGATTACAGGCATCAGTCCTCGTCTTCGACCAGATCGGCCGGTTTTTCCTGATGGGCACCGGCGCCGTGCTTGCCGAAATACCGCTCGGCTTTTACCTTGCGCTGAAGTTGCATCATCCCATAGAGGAAAGACTCCGGACGGGGCGGGCAGCCGGGAATGAACACATCCACCGGAACGATCTTGTCGATGCCTTCCACCACGTGGTACGAACCCTTGAACGGACCTCCCGATATGGTACATCCGCCCACGGCGATGACGTACTTCGGTTCAGCCAACTGATCGTACAGACGGCGGAATACCGAAGCCATCTTGGGGACGATGGTACCGGCAACGACCATCATGTCGGCCTGACGCGGACTGGCACGCGCTACCTCGAAGCCGAAACGCGCCATGTCGTAGCGGGCGGCTCCGACGGCCATGAATTCGATACCGCAGCAGCTGGTAGCGAACGTAAGGGGCCAAAGCGAATTGGAGCGTCCCCAGTTGATCACATCGTCGGCCAGACCGACGAATACGTTGGCCTTGCCGTCCTTGTTTATCTCCTTTATGAGCTCCTCGAGGCTTTCATTGTCCTTGAAATCCTCGTATTTCATCGATTTGATTTTTATTTCCATTGCAATGCTCCTTTTCTCCATGCGTACGCCAGACCGAGAACCAGTACCAGCATAAAGAACAATACGTTTACCAGAGCCATCGCACCGAGTTCTCGCACAGCCACCGCCCAGGGAAACAGGAACACGGCTTCCACATCGAACATCAGGAACAAGATGGCGAAAAGATAGTAACCTACCTTAAACTGCATCCAGGACGTCCCCCGGGTAGGCACACCGCACTCGTACGGAAGTCCCTTCTGCCGGTTGTAGGAGCGGGGAGCGATGAACCACGCAATGGTCAATGCGGCGCTCACCAACACCAATGCAGTAAAAAATACTACAATAAGCAGCGTAGAATTCATATATAAAAGCGTTTGTTTTTCCCAAAAAACAGCACCCCGCCCATCGACATTCTTTCCGGCCCAATCTTTGCGCCTTTTCTTTTCTCCCTTCCCGTCCTGCGTCCGTTTGACCGCGCGAGAAACAGCCTACAAGGCGAGGCGCTGCAAAGGTACGTAAATAAATGAAATACAAAAACCCGAATCGGTAAAAAACCGTTCGGGTTTGAAGCGCTTGCTTATTTCCTGCTTTTCTTCTCTTTGTGCTGGCATCCACCTTCTTATCGCCGAACGGTCTCCACCGCCCAAACGATCCGCTGGCAGGTCTGTTCCACCCCGAGCACTTCGATGATGTCGAAGATCTCCGGCCCCACAGCGCGACCCACCAAAGCGATGCGCAGCGAATTCATGATCGCCCCCAGAGGCAACCCCGTCCCGCCCGCATAGGCGAGTACCGCATCATGCATCGCCTGCTTGCCCTGCGGGAAAGTCGTGCGGATGATCTGCGCCATCTCCAGCAAATGAGCCGAGGTGCCGTCCTTCCAGCGTTTTTTCAGATCGCCCTCGTCGTACTGCTGCGGCGCACGGAAAAAGTATCCGGCATGTTCCACGATGTCGCTGGCAAACGAGCAGCGCTCCTTGACCAAAGCGCACACCCGGCGCGCATAGTCGTCCGTGGGAAAACCTTCGGCCTGGAGCACCGGACGGACATACTCGAAAAAGTCCTCGTCGGAAAGGGCATGGACGTACTGCTGGTTGAACCAACGTGCCTTTTCCGGATCGAAACGGGAACCGGACTTGCCCACCTTTTCCAGCGAAAAAGCGCGGATCAGCTCGTCCATCGTATAGATTTCCCGGTCGGTACCTTCGTTCCATCCCAACAGAGCCAGCATGTTGATGAAGGCCTGCGGCAAGTAGCCTTTTTCCCGATAACCGGAAAAGACCTCTCCCGAGGGAGCGTGCCACTCGAGCGGGAACACCGGGAAACCGCCCTGGTCCCCGTCGCGCTTGCTCAATTTTCCCTTGCCCGAAGGCTTGAGGATCAGAGGCAGGTGGGCAAACTGCGGTGCCTGCCACCCGAAAGCCTCGTACAACAATACATGCAAGGGCATCGAGGCAAGCCATTCCTCTCCGCGGATCACATGGGAGATATCCATCGTATGGTCGTCCACGATGTTGGCCAGGTGGTAGGTCGGCATGCCGTCGGACTTGTACAGCACCTTATCGTCCAGTTCGCACAACCGGAAGGTGATGTCGCCCCGGATCATGTCGTGCACCGTGATTTCCCCTTCGGCAGGGATCTTGAACCGCACCACGTAATGCTGCCCGGGGTCGGAGAGGCGCTGCTGCACCTGTTCGGGCGAAAGGGTGAGCGAGTTGTTCAACCCTTCCCGCGTGGCGGCATTGTAAGTGAATACTTTTTTCTCGGCTTCGGCAGCCTTGCGAAGAGCGTCGAGCTGCTCCGGGGTGTCGAAGGCGTAATACGCATGGCCGCTGCGCACCAACTGCTCGGCATATTCGCGGTACATGGCCTTGCGTTCGCTCTGACGGTAGGGCCCGTAGGCGCCGCCGAGCCCGTCCGGGCCTTCGTCGGGCACCAGTCCGCACCAAAGCAGCGATTTGACAATGTAGTCCTCCGCCCCGGGAACATACCGGTTCTGGTCGGTGTCCTCGATGCGCAGCAGGAAGTCCCCGCCGGCATGCTTGGCGAAAAGATAGTTGTAAAGCGCTGTACGCACCCCGCCCATGTGCAGGGGGCCGGTGGGACTGGGGGCGAAACGCACCCGTACTTTTCGATCGGTCATTTTGCTTGTCTTTAGCTGTTTTTACCGGATGCAAAGGTATGAAATAATCCGTGTGTCGGGAAACAAATGCGGCGCCTCCCTGAAAAGGAGGCGCCGCACGGCAGCGTGTTAATTGCCCGGAGAAATCCGGAGATTATCTTAGTTGAACATGTACTTCACGCCGATCTGCATGGCCCAGCGGGACGAGGGGCTGATGTAGTCTTCGAAGGTGCTGGTGGGCACGGCTCCGTTCTTCTCCGGCATGGTAAAGCCCGGAGTGTAGTTGTTGGCAGCCGAAGGTTTCTCGGTCATCTGCAGGAACTGGTACTGCTGGTTCCAACCCGAAGGCGTGGACTGGCGGACACCCCAGTTCTTGTTGAGCAGGTTGAGGAAGTTCGAGATGTCGAGCGATACGCGGATCGTGTTGCGCTGACCGCTGGCCGTCTCCAGGAAGAAGTCCTGTGCAAAGTTCAGGTCGACCTGGTTTACATACGGGGCACGGCCGCCGTTGCGCTCGGCATATTCTCCGCGGTGGTAACGCAGGTACGGATCCTGCTTGATGAACGAGTAGATGTCGTGCCAGATAGCCAGTTCGGAACGCTGGTCGCCGGCAGCCGGAACGATGCGGATGTCGCTCATCTTTTCCGGAACGTAGATCAGGTCGTTGTACGAATAGCTGTCGTTGTTTACGTCGCCGTTGTAGGTATAAGAATAGCGGAACGGCATGTAGCGCTGGTAAACCACGCCGATGGAGGTAGCCATGCTCTTGGCATACTCGATGCGGTAGGATGCCTGCAAGAGGATGCGGTCGGGGAACGAACCGGCCGAGTAACCCAGTTCATCGGCATCCGGATTGACGGCCGGACGGTACTTGTACGCCGAGGAAGCCACCGAGCTGGAACCGTCGGTTACGCTCTTGGATACACCGAAGGTATAAGAACCGTTCAGGTACAGTCCTTTCAGCGGACCGGTGAGGAAGTCCTTCTGCAACTGAAGGGTGGTGTAGAACGAGTAACCCTTGTTCGTATTGGTGAGCATGATCACGTCGTAAGCCTCGGAGTTGAGCTTGTTCTTGATCAGGTACGGACGATTGTCGGCACCGCCCAGGCTGGTTACCCAGCTGCGGTCGTAGTTCGGGTGGTTGATGTCCGTGTGGTAGAGTGCGTGTACATCCTTGTTGTAAAGAAGTTCTACGGTAGCGATCCAGCCTTTGCCGAAGCGATAGTCTACCGCCAGGTCGGTCTTCCAGATCTGCGGATACTTCAATTCGGGATCGGTAATGGCGATGGAAGCCTTGGCCGGTTGGCCGTTGGCCGGCTTGGGCGCATTGACTTCACCGCTGAACGCATACCCGGTCTCTACCTGGCCGAAGAGCAGACCGTTGTTACCGGCCTGGTTGCCGATCCATACGTAAGGCGGCGTGCCGGCGAACAGTCCCGAACCACCACGGATCTGGAGCGTATGGTCACCCATTACATCCCAGTTGAAACCTACACGGGGAGAGAGCATCACATTGGTATTGGGCAGTTTGGCCGTATCGATGGTGCGGCCGTCGCGGAAGATCACCCCGTCGAATACCGGGTTGTGATCCAGCTTGCTGGTAAAGATAGGAATATCGGCGCGCAGACCCAGCGTGAGGTTGAAGTTAGGCGTGATGGTCCAACGATCCTGTACGTAGAAGCCCAAGGTCAGCACGCTGGTCTTGGCATACGGGAAGGCATCGCTGTCGGTAGCATTATAGATCTGCTTGTAATAGATAGCGTTGGTCAGAGGACGGTCGGCCGGATTGGCTCCGGAAGCGATCCACTGTTTGTGGGCCAGTACGTCGGCGTAGAAATCCTCGATCGACTGATACTGGTACTGACCGGCGAAGGAGTTGGCAAAACCGTTCTTGAACGAACGATAGTCGGACTGCGTACCGAATACCAGCTGGTGATCGCCCACGGTCCAGGTAAAGTTGTCCTGGATCTGGTAAATATCGGAGTACAGCAGGTTGTTGTACGAGTTGGCTTCCGTTCCGAAAGTGGTAAAAGCCGTGCTCTGTGCCGGAGACACCGCATTGCCCTGGCCGATGTTCACCTCGGGGAAGAAACCGCCGTCCATGTCGCGGAAATCGCGCAGGGCCGAATAGCCCACCGTCAGGGCATTGGACATGTTGCTGCTGATGGTCGTATTGAGGTCGGCGATAAAGATGTTGAAATTGTTGTTCTGCCGGTAGTAGGACGAGGAGAACGGAATGGCATTGGCGTTCGGTCCGCGGCCGCCGGGCAGGGCACCCGAAGTACTCGGGTTGTTGGTCTCAAAGGATTTCAAGTAGAAATACTTCAGGCTCAAGGTATTTTTCGTGTTGATGTTCCAGTCCAGGCGAGCCGTCAGACGGTCGGCCTCCACCGGAGTATTTTCTACATTGTAGCTTCCGGGAGTATAGTTGAAGTTCTCCATCAGGAAGTCGGCCAACTCCTGCAGAGTCTGCTGATCGGCAAACGAGTAGTCGCCCTCCACCGGAGTATTCTTGTCGGGACGGGGACGATAGCTTATCGGCGTGGACAGACGGTCGAGCTCACCGTTGAGGAAGAAGAAGAGTTTGTTCTTGATGATCGGTCCGCCGATGCTCAAACCGTAGTGGTTTTCCTGGAAATCGCCTTTGTCTACCGTAACGTCTTTCTGACGGCGGCCTTCCAGCGAAGGGCTCTTGGTGTACCAGTATACCGAACCTACCCACTGGTTGGTACCGGACTTGGTGACCGTGTTGATACCGGCTCCGACAAACGCGCCGTTGCGCACGTCGTAAGGAGCGATCATCACCTGGATTTGGTCGATGGCTTCCAGCGAGATCGGCTGAAGGTCGCCGGCACCCAGTTTGCTGGCCAGACCGTAAGAATTGTTGAACGAAGCACCGTCCACCGTTACGTTGTTGAAACGGTAGCTGGCTCCGGCAAAACTGTTGCCGTTGGACATCGGGGTCAGGCGGGTAAAGTCATCGATCGAGCGGTTGATGGCCGGCATGCGGTCGATCTTGTCGCGCGTGATAACCTCCTGTGCTCCCGTACGATTGGCGCTGATGATAGGATTTCTGGTTCCTACCACAACCACTTCACCCAAATCCTGGGTATTTTCTTTGAGAACGACATTGAAGTTTCTGTCTTCCCCCAAGACCAAGGATACACCTTCGATCTTTTCCGGAACAAAGCCCACGAAAGAAACCTCGATCGTGTAAGGCCCGCCTACACGCATACCGTTGATGTTGAAACGACCATTGGTTTGTGTAGCGACCATGTAAACGGTTCCCGAAGGAAGGTGCGTAGCTTTTACAGTCGCTCCGGGCATCGTTTCTTTCTGCGTATCGGTAACCAATCCGCTGATGCTCGCAGTTGTCACCTGCGCCGTTGCCCCGAGAGCAACCGCCACGAAAGCGACAATAAATGCAAAACTTCTCAAGAATGTTTTCATAAAGTTGGTGTTATTGTTGGTATTTATAATTTCTCTTCCGGTTCCGTAAAGGTATCCCCGTCCGTTTACCAAAATCTCCCTTTTCCTTTACCAAAATGTTAAATGATTTCCCTGTATGCTCGTTCCCTTTTTATCTTCTACGCACACATATACAGAGAATTAACAACAACCGAGCTATTATTTCCTTTTGTTTCGACACCGCAAAGGTAGCATATTTAACATATATTTTTGTTAAAATCCCGTTTTTTCTTCACTTTTATTTTCTTCCCCTCCCGGCGGAAAAGTTGCCGGAGCGTTTTTGTACATTTGTCGAAAACGTGCGGACGGCCGCACCTACTCCAGAAAACCCTTCAAGAAAATACGAAAACCATGTACGACAAACTGCAAAAACACCTTCAAAAGGAATTGGACGAGATCCGGCAAGCCGGCCTGTTCAAGGAAGAACGCATCATCGCTTCCCCGCAGGGAGCCGAAATCACCCTGGCCGACGGGCGGAAAGTCATCAACTTCTGCGCCAACAACTACCTGGGTCTGGCCGACAGTCCCGAGTTGATCGCAGCCGCCAAAGCCGCCATGGATGCCCGGGGATACGGCATGTCTTCCGTGCGGTTCATCTGCGGGACGCAGGACATCCACAAGAGCCTCGAGAAAAAGATCGCCGAATTTTACGGCATGGAGGACGCCATTCTCTATGCCGCTTGCTTCGACGCCAACGGCGGCGTTTTCGAACCCTTGTTCGACCAGCAGGACGCCATCATCTCCGACGCCCTGAACCACGCCTCGATCATCGACGGGGTGCGCCTGTGCAAAGCCGCCCGGTACCGCTATGCCAACAACGACATGGACGACCTGGAAAAACAGCTTCAGGAAGCCGACCGCGCCGGGAGCCGTTTCAAGATCGTGGTTACCGACGGAGTATTCTCCATGGACGGCGTAGTGGCCAACCTGCGGGGCATTTGCGGCCTGGCCGAAAAATACGATGCCCTGGTGATGGTGGACGAATCGCATGCGGCGGGCTTCATCGGCCGCACGGGACGCGGAACCATCGAACACTGCGGAGTAGAAGGTCGGGTGGACATCGTAACCGGTACCTTGGGCAAAGCCCTCGGCGGGGCTATGGGCGGCTACACCACCGGCCCGAAAGAGATCATCGAGATCCTGCGCCAACGTTCCCGTCCCTACCTGTTTTCCAATTCGCTGTGCCCGTCCATCGTCGGAGCAGCTACGAAGGCCTTCGAAATGGTCATGGCCAATACCACGCTGCGCGACCGCACGGAAGCCAACACTCGGCGTTTCAAGGAAGGCATCCGCCGCATCGGGCTGGACGTCAAACAGGGCGATTCGAGCATCATCCCGGTGATGCTGTACGACGCTCCCCTGGCGCAGAAAATGGCACAACGCCTGCTGGAAGAAGGCATCTACGTAACCGGTTTCTTCTATCCCGTCGTGCCCAAAGGACAGGCCCGCATCCGGGTTCAGATTTCAGCCGCCCATACCCCCGAGCAGATCGACCGGGCGGTGGCTGCCTTTGAAAAGGTAGGCCGCGAACTCGGTGCCATCCGGTAACGTATGTAAGGAAAAAGATGGGAAAAGGGAAATATCCTTGGGTACGGACAGCCCTGCTGTGTGGCGCGACCACTGTTTTGAGCCTGTTTTCTTCCTGCAAAGAAAGCGGAGAGACGGAAAACACGGCAGCGCCTCTTGTGGGCGGAGACCGGGACGAGCACGGTTGTATCGCTTCGGCCGGTTACCGTTGGAGCAGGGTACAGCAACGCTGCATCCGTCCTTTCGAAGAAGGCGTCCGGCTGCTCCCGGTGGAGGATCCGCAGGACAGTTCGGCTGTTCTGGCCGCGACGGTGGTCTTCAGCGCCGATTCACTCCGGGCCGAGGTGCTTCTCCCCGACGGGGAAACATCCCCTGTTCTGGACCGGAGAACGCTGCCTTCGGGAGGATATGCTTGGAACATCGAAGACGACGATACATACAATATCCGCCGGGACGAGCAAGGGAAATGGACCGTTTCCCGGCGCGGGGAAGTCCTTTTCCGTGCGGAGTGATTCGGGCAAGCTTCCCTCTTGTGGAGGCGGGCAAGCAAAAGGCCGG
>DCEW01000069.1 GCA_002314265.1 Flavobacteriales bacterium UBA1820 | reverse complement strand
TTTCCAACGGCCGCTTCGCTTGCCCGCATGCTTGTGGAGAGGAAGCGGGGACTGGTGTTTCCGCCTACGACTCTGCGCTCGCCTTTCCCTGCATTTGGATAATGCAGGATACGGCTCGGCAGATCCGAATCCGAAAACGATGTTTTCGTCTTGGCTCTGCGCTCGCCTTTCACTACATTTGTACCTATGAAAGTAATCAAGATAGGCGGAAACGTCATCGACGATCCGCAGGCACTCGCTCGTTTCGAGGCCGACTTTGCCCGCATGCCGGGAGAAAAGGTATTGGTGCATGGGGGCGGAAAACTGGCTACCGCTCTCTCCAAGACTTTGGGCATAGAGACCCGTATGGTCGCTGGACGGCGGGTAACCGACCGGCAGACCCTCGATGTGGTTACCATGGTCTATGCCGGACTGATCAACAAGAACGTCGTGGCGGCTCTCCAGGCGCAGGGCTGCAACGCCATCGGGATGAGCGGGGCGGATGCCGGCACCATCCTTTCGCACCGCCGTACCACGGGCGAGGTAGACTATGGATTCGTGGGCGATGTGGACCGGGTGGACGCAGAGGGTATTCTGGCGTTGTCCCGGGCAGGGTTCACCCCTGTTTTTTGCGCCATCACGCACGACGGGCAAGGTTCGCTGCTCAATACGAACGCCGATACGGTTGCCTCGGAGATCGCCAAAGCATTGGCCGCTCGGGTGGAGACCGAACTGGTGTTTTGCTTCGAGAAACCCGGGGTGCTTTCCGACCCCGAGGACGATACGAGCGTCATCGCCCGGATCGATGCTGCGGCTTTCGAGCGTCTGCGCGCCGAGGGAACGGTCTCCGGAGGGATGCTGCCCAAGTTGGAAAATGCCTTCGCTGCCCTGCGCTGCGGGGTGAAGAAGGTCATCATCGCATCCCCGGCATTCGTCGCTTCGCCGCAGGTCCCCCACACCGAAATAGTCCCCTGAACCCACAACCTCTTTGGACCGTATGAAACAAAAAATGATCTCCCCTTCGCTCCTTTCGGCCGATTTTGCCCACTTGGGACGCGACATTCAGCGGATGAATGCTTCCTCGGCCGATTACCTGCACATCGATGTGATGGACGGGGTGTTCGTCCCGAACATCTCGTACGGGATGCCGGTGGTGGAAGCGATCGCCCGTGTGGCGGAAAAACCGCTCGACGTCCACCTGATGATCGTCGATCCGGAGCGCTACATCGACCGGTTCGTGCAACTGGGTGCGCGGATACTCACCGTACACCAGGAGGCAACACACCATTTGCACCGCGCGGTGCAGCAGATCAAGGCCTCCGGTGCGCTCGCCGGGGTGTCGATCAATCCCGCTACGCCGGTGTCGGTACTCGAGGATATTGTCGCTGAGGTCGATTGGGTGCTGCTCATGTCGGTCAACCCGGGTTTCGGCGGGCAGGCTTTCATCGAAAACACGTATGCCAAGCTGGGTCGTTTGCGCGAATTGATAGCGCGCCAGGGTTCCTCGGCACGGATCGAGGTGGACGGCGGGGTGAACGACCGCAATGCAGCCCGTCTTTTCGAGGCAGGGGCCGATATGCTCGTGGCGGGAAATTTCGTGTTTTCCCATCCCGATCCTTCGGCGGCGATCGAGGCGTTGCGGCGATAAGGCTTGCGGAAACAGAGGCGACCCTCGCGCTTGCCCGGACGGGGAGGAGGGGATGCCCGAAAAAAGTAAAAATGAGCGGAAAAGAAAAACGAACGTTCGATGCTGGAATACAAGAAAGAAGAAAAACGTACGCCTATTGCTGAATTGGGCGAATTCGGTTTGATCGAACACCTCACCCGGGATATCGTTCCGGTGAATGCTTCCACCCTTCGGGGGGTGGGCGACGATGCGGCGGTACTCGATCCGGGCCAGAGGCAGGTGCTGGTCTCGTCCGATATGTTGGTCGAGGGGGTGCATTTCGACTTGTCGTACACTCCGCTGAAACACTTGGGTTACAAGTCGGTGATCGTCAATCTGTCCGACATTTACGCCATGTGCGGCGTGCCGGAGCAGGTGGTGGTTTCGGTGGCGGTGTCCAACCGTTTCCCGGTCGAGGCACTCGAAGAACTCTACCAGGGGATGAAACTGGCCGGTAGTCTCTACTCGGTCGATATCGTGGGGGGCGATACCACGTCCTCGACTTCGGGGCTGGTCATTTCGATAACGGTGGTGGGTTACGTGCAGAAAGGGCGCGCGGTGTGCCGCAACGGTGCCAAAGAGGGCGATCTGGTGGTGGTAACGGGCGACTTGGGCGGTGCGTACATGGGGCTTCAGGTCTTGCGCCGCGAGAAAAAGACGTGGGAGGCCAACCCGGCTTGGCAACCCGATCTCGAACCGTATCAGTATGTGGTCCAGCGGCAGTTGCGACCCGAGGCGCGGCGCGATATTCCTCCATTGCTCGAGGCGTTGGGAGTGCGTCCTACGGCGATGATCGATATTTCGGACGGGCTTTCTTCGGAGATGCTTCACATCTGCCATCAGTCGGGCGTGGGGGTTCGCCTTTACGAGGACAAGATCCCGAAAGATCCTCAGACGTTGACTACGGCCGACGAGTTCGGCTTGGATGCTTCGACGGTGGCCTTGTCCGGGGGCGAGGATTACGAGCTGCTCTTTACCATGCCGCTGGCGGATTACGACAAGATCAAGGGCAATCCCAACCTGACCCCCGTGGGGCACATTACGGCTCCGGGTTCGCCCTGCCGCCTGGTGCTGCGCGACGGGAGCGAGATCGACCTCAAGGCGCAGGGTTGGAACAGTTTCCAGAAAAAAACGCAGGAATAAAAGGCTGTATCTTTCGGGAGGCCCCCAAGCACGCGCCGCGTAAGCGGCGCTCCGGCCGAAGGCCGGAAAGAGCCCCCTTCCGCGCGGATTCCCCGGGGATCTTTTTCATCATACCCGAAAATTCCCTCAAGAGATCCTTTCTCTCTTTTTTTCAACGCAGCATCACCATGGGCGGTATCTATTTCCATATCCCTTTTTGCAGGCGCAAATGCGTGTATTGCAATTTCTTTTCCGTAGCCGACCTTCGTTCCCGCGCGCGCATGGTCGAGGCGATGGCGGCCGAACTTTCCTTTCGCGCGCCCGGCTGGAAAGACCGCCAGTTGCGTACTGTTTATTTCGGCGGAGGGACGCCTTCGCTGCTTCCGACGCGAGACATCGCTTTCCTGCTCGAACGGACCGCTCGTTGTTTTTCCCTTTCTCCCCAAGCGGAGATCACCCTGGAGGCCAACCCCGAAGACATTACCGAAGAGAAAGCCCGGGAGTGGCGCTCGGTGGGGATCAACCGGCTTTCGGTAGGTGTGCAGTCGTTCGACGACGCGGCTCTGGCCTTTATGGGGCGTCGGCATAGCGGTTCGGAGGCGGTTCGGGCGGTCGAGATCTTGTCCCAGGCCGGCTTTTCCCGGATTTCCCTCGACTTGATCTATGGCGTGCCGGGTCGCAGCGATGCGGCTCTCGGACGGGAGATCGAGACGGCGGTAGGCCTGGGGGTGGAGCATATTTCCGCGTATGCGCTTACCCGGGAGGCCGGTACGGCATGGGATGTGGGCATTGCCCGGGGACGGATGCCGGCGGCGGACGACGAGATGGCTTCCCGGCAATATTTTCAGGTGGTGGATGCGCTGGAGCGGGCGGGTTATTCGCGTTACGAGGTGTCCAATTTCGCTCGTCCCGGTGCCCGATCCCGGCACAACAGTGCGTATTGGTCGGGGGCACCGTATCTGGGTATAGGCCCGTCGGCGCATTCGTTCGATGGAGATCGGATACGCCGGTGGAATGTGGCTTCGGTGGGGCGTTACCTGGCAGGCGGGACGGGGGGCGATGTGCCGTTCGAAGAGGAGGTGCTTTCCCTACGCGATCGGCGCAACGAGACGGTGATGACGGCTTTGCGTACCGGCGAGGGACTTCCTCTCGATCCGTTTGCCCGGCAATTCGGGGCGAAGTCCTTCCGGCGGCTCATGGGCGATGCACGACCTTTTCTGGAGGCGGGGCAACTCGAGGTGGTCGATGGGGCGCTGCGCATTACACGGGCGGGATGGTTTTTTACCGACGGGATTTCGGCCGGGCTTTTCGAAGTGGATTGACCGGTTTTGCGTACCTTTGCGCCGATTTTCAACGGATAAGTGTATGGATGTTTCCCTTTTTATCGCAATTCTTCTCCTGGGAGCTGTCCTGGCCGGCTTTCTGGGTTCGCTCACGGGCTTGGGAGGCGGGATGGTGGTCATTCCGCTGCTGACTTTGGCACTGGGGGTGGACATTCGTTATGCGGTCGGTGCAGCGCTGGTTTCCTCGATCGCCAATTCCTCGGGGGCAGCTTCGGCCTATATCCGCGAGGGCATTACCAATGTGCGGATCGGGATGTTCCTGGAGATCGGCACTACTACCGGTGCCGTACTGGGGGCGTTGATCGCGGTGTACACACCCACCACGGTGGTGGCGGTACTCTTCGGGATCATGCTCATCTTCTCGGCGGTGATGTCCCTGCGCAAGCATGTCGAGCATGATACTTCGAAGCAGAAAGACAGCCCGCTGGCTACGGCCTTGCGGCTCAATGGATCTTATCCCACACCCGAGGGAACGGTGTTCTACAAAGTTCGCAACGTAGTGGGCGGCTATCTGATGATGACCGTGGCCGGGATCACTTCCGGCTTGCTGGGCATCGGATCGGGCGCACTGAAAGTCGTGGCGATGGACATGGCGATGAAAGTCCCCTTCAAGGTTTCCACCACCACGAGCAACTTCATGATCGGGGTAACGGCGGCGGCCAGTGCGGTGGTGTATCTTCAGCGCGGATACATCGACCCGGTGATCGCCATGCCCATCGTAGTGGGGGTGCTCATCGGGGCGTTCGTGGGTTCGAAGGTGTTGATGCGAGCCAAGGTGCGCTCTTTGCGCATCCTTTTCAGCGTGGTGATCACGGCCGTAGCTTTGGAAATGATATACAACGGAATCTCGGGCAAGCTATGAAAAATCCGATAAAAAGTATCGCCTCGTCCCCCCGGGCGATGGAATTGGCGATAGGGTATATGTTGCGCGTGGGCGTATTGACAGCTTGCGCCATTTGTCTGGTGGGGGGCGTGCTGTACATAATGTGCTATGGCGGGACACAGGCCGATTTCTCCACTTTCGAAGGGGCTCCGCCGATGTACCGCAGCCTCTCCGGCATCTGGATGGGGCTAAAAGCCTTGGAACCTTTGGCTATCGTCCAGACAGGGGTAGTCGTGCTGCTGGCTACTCCGGTGTTGCGCGTATTGTTTTCGATTTTCGCTTTTCTTTTCGAGCGGGACTACCTGTACGTGGTGATCACCTGCATCGTTTTTGCGATCATCCTGCTCAATATGCTCGGCGGGGTGGTGGGATAAGGCCCCCTTTTCGCTTTTTCAGGCGCGGTGCCGGTTGTGCATGATGCGCGTCATCAGGAACGATTGCCGGTGGAAGATGAAAAGCGGCAAGGAAACTCCCAGTACCAGCGCAAAGAGGATGGATACGGTCAGGGCCCCGTTGTGAAGGATTTCGAGCATGGCGGCTTGCATGGCCAAGGGATCGTCGGCCCGGATGAAGTACATCAGCGACATGAAGGTCTTGTAGGCATACATCCCGGGGATCATCGGCAGGAGCGAAGGAAAAGAAAAGACTTCCGGCGGGCAGTGGATCAGTTTGGCAAAGAAGATGGTCATCATCCCGATGGTAAAGGTGGCGATGACCGTAGCCGTTACGATGTCTATCTCGGTGGTCTGGATCAGGAAATAGCGCAGCGAATGTCCGATGGCCGCCAGCAGCGCCGAGAGGTAAACGGCCTTCCGCGGCGGGTTGGAGATGACGGCAAATCCGGCTGCAGCTACAGCCGAGAGAAGTCCGTCCAGTGCGATTTCGGTCAGAAAGTTCATAGTTCGCTGATGCCCAATAATAGAAGACTTATCGAAAGCCCGATGGTGATGCACACGATCGATACGGTGGCGGTGATCAGACGTGAGATACCCGCCAGCACGTGTCCTTCCAGCACGTCGATTACACCGTTCATCAGCGGGACTCCGGGAATGAGGAACAGTACGCTCGATCCGATGGCCACGTGGGCTGTCTGGGTCGGCACGCCCAACTGAACGGCTGCCCCCACGACAAACGAGGAAAGAAAGGCGCTGATGATGAAAACCACCAGCGCATTGGTCTTTTGGCGGGTCAGGTAGCTGCGGGCGGAAAATCCGACGAGTGTTCCGACCAGTACCAGCAGCATGGAAAGGGGATCGCCGGTAAAGATCCGGCAAAAACAGGCGTTGGCTATCCCCACCAATAGCGTAACGGGCAAGGTGGCATACCGGGGACGATGGACGATTTCGTCGAATCGGCGGCGGAATTCCTCGATCGAGATGAGGTTATCGTACGCATACCAGGTCAGGGAACTGATCGAGGAAACGATGCGGAAATCGATGGGACGCGGGGTGATCTTTTTGACGGCCGTCAGGCGGATCTCTCCGTCGCGGTTGTCCCGCAGGGTCATGGTGATGTTTTTTTGGAACAGGGTAATGTCGGTGGAGCATCCGAAGCACTGTGCGGCGCGATTGACATTGCGCACGATGCGGGATGTGTGCGAACCGCAGGCCGTCAGGGTGGTGGCCAGTTCGAGCAGCAGATCCGAGATTTCCTTGTACCGTTCCACGGTTTTTTTTCTTGAAAAAAGAAAAAAGAGAACTTGTCTTTGCAAGAACTCGTTTCGTCGAGTGCAAAGGTACGGCACGGGGCGTTGTCGGGCAACAGCGGGGAGAAGTTTTTCCGGCTGTGGGTACATTCTCCGGGGTCGGGCAAGCG
>DCEW01000034.1 GCA_002314265.1 Flavobacteriales bacterium UBA1820 | reverse complement strand
GCCCGTGCGGGCGCGCCGCTTGCCGCCTCTTCGAGAGTTTTTTTGTCCGGACGGAGGCTCCCTGAAATGTTAATTCGAAGGAGGACTTCCGGCTTTTTCATACCTTTGCTTTTATACTGTTAAAAAAGAGGAGAACCGAATGATGGGTTTTTTCGGCAGAATCATGGGGAAGTGGGGCATACGCGCTTTCGTATTGGCCGTGGCGGGACTTGTTCCGGCCTCGTGCTGGGTGTATTCGTTTTCGGGTGTCAGCATGCCGGCCAGCATCAAGACGGTGCAGATCGACAATTTTCCCAACGATGCCGCGCTGGTCAATCCGACTCTGAGCAGCTACTTCACCACGGCGCTTCAGGATATATTTCTGGCGCGTACCAACCTCCAACTGGTCAAATCGGACGGCGACCTGGTGTTCGAGGGCGAGATCGTTACTTACGAGCAGACTTCCGTCGCCCCGACCATCGACCCCTCTACGGGCAAGGCCGTAGCCGGAAAAGTGCGGCTGACCATCGGGGTGCGTGTCCGTTTTTACAACACCCAGGACGAAACGCAGAACTTCGACCGCGTGTTCCGCAACTATGCCGACCTCGAAGGTACGGAGACCCTCAGCGGGGGACAGGAGCAATCGCTGGTCGATCAGATCGTCGAATTCTTGGTCGAGGACATCCTCAACTCCTCGGTAGCGCAGTGGTAAAAGGCTAAAAGCAGAAGAAAAGCCATGCTGGACGAAAAATGGATCGTGCAATACTTGGCCCATCCCGACCTGCTCGGGACGGACGACGTGGCGGAACTTTCCCGCGCGTTGGAGCGTTATCCGTATTGCCACGTTTCGCGGATGCTCTACCTCAAGGCTCTGCACAACGTCGGGGCGCTCTCTTTCGACGCGGAATTGGCCCGAGGAGCGGCTTTCTTGGCCGACCGGAAGGCTCTCTTTGAATGGATCCACCGCGTGGAGCCTGTTAGTGCGTCGCAGCCGCCGGTTGTCCCCGCCGCGCAATCCTCCAGGGAAGAACCGGCCCCCGAGGAACTCTCCCAGTGGATGGACCGGCAACCGGCACGGAAGTCCCCGGAGGAACTCATCGACCGCTTTATCCGCACCAATCCCCGCATCAAACCGGCCTCCGACTATCCCCGGGAGGAAAAAGACCTTTCCCGTCCTTCCCAGGAGATCCTCTCCGAGCAGGTGATGACCGAGACGCTGGCCCGCATCTATGTGCGTCAGAAAAAATATGCGCGGGCTATCGAAGCTTATCGTATTTTGATGTTGAAAAATCCGAAAAAAAGTGGTTACTTTGCAGACCAAATCAGAGAGTTGGAAAAACTGAAAGAAAAAAATTAAAATACAACCGATTATGTCGTTTTCTATTTTCGCCGTACTGATCATCGTTTTGTGTGTATTTCTGGTGGTTATCATCATGGTACAGAACCCCAAGGGAGGTGGTTTGTCGTCCACTTTCGGAGGCAGTCAGCAGATGATCGGGAGTGTACAAAAGACCAACGAATTCCTCGACCGGGCTACCTGGACGCTGTCCATCGCCGTGGCCGTATTGGCGATCCTGTCTTCCATCACTCTTCCCAAGACTTCCACCGGAACCTACGACGAAGTACTGGACGCTACCGCGCCTCAGACTGAAATGCCGGCTGCCACTCCCGTTGCCCTGCCGCAACAGACCCCTGCCGCAGACCAGCAGCAGGCACCCGTGGCCGAGTAGTCGCTTTCTCTCCGCAGCAGCTCCGTCTTGGAACGTTCCCCGCTTTGGCCTTCGGTCGATCCGGAGGGGCAGGAAGAGCAGAGGTAGATAAAAGGGGGCTAGGAAAATATAGAGAAAGAGAGAGGGGAAGAGGAAGCTGAAAGAGAGAGGAAAAGAAAGAGAGAGGGGAAGAAGAAAACAAAACAAAGGAAAAATACAAACGACGAAAGCCGGCAGAAATGAATTTCTGCCGGCTTTCGTGTAAAATCTCCCCGCCAACCCTGAAAATATTTTGCCCCCACCTGTAACCTTTTCCCACCGCTCCCGTCTAATGCAATGAAAACAGAACCGAAAAAACAAATAAATAAAATAATACAAGACGCATCATGGACGAAACATTCGCACTCCTTATCGCGCTCGCCGCAGTAATAGGCATCTTTGTCGTCATCCCCCTGGTCGTGTTTCTGATCGTGCGCAAAGTACTCTCCGACCGGCACCGCGAACGCATGGCAATGATCGAAAGCGGCCTCTCGCATAAGTATCGCACTCCCCGGCCAAACACCGAACAGGACCACCGCGAAGCCCCCACCCCCGACGCCTCGGAGAATAACTCCGACACCACCACTCCCCAAAACCCTCCCATGCCCGAACAGTACCGCCGCGTCAGGGCCGAGGACTCGACCATCAAGTGGATGTACATCTTCGGCGGAGCAGCCATCGGACTGATCCTGGCCTCGGTCTTCACCCACCTGCTGTTTGCCTATACCCTGATCGAAACCCGGGGGCTCGGTTTGTCGATCGTCGTACTGTCCGTATGCGTAGCCCTGTACCTCTATTACGTACGCAAGAACAAACGCGACCATCGTCCCTGCCCGCCCACCGACAAGGATCCCTCCGAAAAGACCCGCGAAAACGAACCCTATACCGAGGAGTAATCCGCACGTTTTTCGCCACTCGGGATGGAAGACAACGACCTGATAAAAGGAACCCTGCACGGCGACGACCGCTGCTTTGCCGCTCTTGTCGATCGGTACAAGAACATGGTGATGGCCGTGGTGTCGCGCGTGGTGAAAAACCGCGAAGATGCAGAAGACCTCACGCAGGACGTTTTTGTCAAAGCCTACTTGGCGCTCGGCAAGTTCAAAGGTGAATCCCGTTTTTCTACCTGGCTCTTTCGGATCGCCTACAACGAAGCCTCTTCGCGCTATCGTCAGGGAAAACCCGATACGGTCGCCGTGGAGGATTGGATGAATTTCGAACAGAGTGTCGATACCGGCTGCGTAGGGCAGTTGGAAAACCTCTCCGCCCGGCAGCGTTCGCAGTACGTGCAGCAAGCCATGGATCGGCTCGACCCGCGCGATGCGATGCTTCTGACGCTTTTTTATCTCAATGAACATTCCGTAGCGGAAATTTCCGATATTTGTTCGATGAGCCTCTCCAATGTCAAGACCTGCCTTTCCCGGGCTCGGGTGCGGATGGGGAGGATACTCACCGGCATGTTGGGTCCCGATGCGGCCTCTATTCTGATAGGAGAATAAGTCATGGAAAATACAAGAACGGACAACGAACGTTTCGATGCGGTGATGCGCGAGGCCATCGCGGGCATCGGTACCTCGTACGGTTTTACCCGGCGGCTGATGGCGCGTCTGGAACAGGAAAAGGAAATGGCGCGCGTGCGGAGGCAGCGTCGCATCGGGGCGATCGTGGCGGTAGTTGCTACCGTGTGGATCTTGGCTTTGTCGGCAGGAGTGCTGTTTTATTTCCGGGACGAGCAAGTGCTTCCGCTCCACGTGTTGGGACAGTGGAAGGATCGTTTGCTCCTCTCTCTGTCCGAATCGTTCGCGACCAGTCCGGTATCCTTGCTGGTCAATATCGTGGTGGCCGGTTTGTCGGTATTTGCGGTAATGTCCTGGGATGCGGTATTGGGCCTTTTTTTCACCAAGCGAAAATAAGATAGTCCGGTAAGGGGTTCCTTTTCGGACGATGGCCTGAGGAGGGCATACAAGCGGGCAGGCGGGGCGC
>DCEW01000032.1 GCA_002314265.1 Flavobacteriales bacterium UBA1820 | reverse complement strand
ACGCCGGCGGCCGATTCGCGGTTTTGTTCCTTGATGGCGTTCTGGATGTCCTGCACCGTCAGGCCAAATCCGGACAGGCGGTCGGGGAGCAGCCAGATCTGCATGGCGTAGTACCGGCTGCCCACGTTGGATACGCGGCCTACTCCGGGAATGCGGCGGAGCATATCCAGAACGTTCATCGTGGCGAAGTTGCTCAGGTAGATCTCGTCGAACTTCGGGTCGTCCGAGGTCAGGCACAGGGTGAGCAGTTGGCTGGAGGCCTGTTTGTCCACCGAGATGCCGTTTTGGATCACTTCGGCCGGCAGGCGGGATTCGGCCAGTTTGACCCGGTTTTGGATCTCGACCGCCGCCAGGTCGGCATCGGTGGACAGGTCGAAGGTTACGGTGGCGGAAAACCCTCCCGAATTGGTGCTGCTGGACTCCATGTAGATCATGCCGGGAGTCCCGTTGAGTTCCTGTTCGATGGGGGTGCCCACGGCTTGCGATACGGTCAGGGCACTGGCTCCGGGGTACGAGGCGCTGATCTTGACCGTAGGTGGGGTGATGGCCGGATACTGGTCGACAGGCAGCATCTTCAAGCCGATGATCCCCACGATGACGATCACGATGGAGATAACGGCCGAGAAGATGGGGCGTCGTATGAAGAAATTCGCTTGCATGGCGTAGGGGTTCCTTGTATTAGAGGATTATTCCACCGGGGGTACGGCTTGTACTTCCATTCCGGGACGGAGCTTGTGGTAGCCTTCCACCACGATCCGCTCCCCGCTGGCCAGACCGCGTTCCACCACGAATTTGTTGGGGAGTTCCGGACCGAGTTCGATGAAACGCCTTTCGACGCGGTTGTCCGAATTGACAACATAGACGTAAGCGCCGCCCTTTTCGATCTCTACCGCTTTGTTCGGCACGACGATGGCTCCTTCACGTACATCCAGCAGGAGTTTGACCCGGGTGGTTTGGCCCGGCAGCAGGATGTGTTTGGGGTTGGGCATTTCGGCCCGTACGGAGAAGGTCCCGGTTTTGGGATCGACTTGCGGCTCGGCAAAATCGACCAGACCTTTGAGGGGGTATTGGGAATTGTCTGCCAAGGTTACCGTGATGTAAGGCTGCCAGGAACGGGTGGTGTCCTGGTGTCCGATGTTCATGTTGCGCTCCTTGCTGCGCAGGTAGTCCAATTCGGTCATGCTGAAGTCCACCCGCACGGTGTCGCTCTTGACGATGGTGGCCAGCAGCGACTGTCCGCCGGGCCCTACCAGGGTACCGATGTCCACCAGGCGTTCGCTGATGTATCCCGAGATGGGACTGCGTACGGTGGTGTAGCCCAGTTCCATTTCGGCTTGGGTGAGGTCGGCCTGGCTCATGGATACCGAAGCGGTGGCTGTTTCGTAGGTGGCGGTGGCATTGTCCAGGTCCAGCCGGCTGGCGGCATTTTGCTGGTAGAGGGGTTTGATGCGTTCCAGGTCGCGCTGGGCTTTCAAGGCGAGTGCCTGGTCCTTGTTCAACTGGGCACGCGCTTTGTCCACTTTGGCCCGGTACTGTTTGGGGTCGATGACAAACAGGGTCTGACCTTTGTGCACGTACGATCCTTCCTCGAACAGCATGCTTTCCAGGTATCCTTCCACACGTGCGCGGATTTCGACGAACTGCTGCGCCCGGATGCGACCTACGTATTCCCCGTAGATTTCCACGTTTTCGGCGGCGACTTCTTCGACGGCTACTACGGGCGGCAGACTGGGCACTTCTTTGTCCCGGGTGAGCAAGGCGATGGCTACGATGGCCACCACCACCACAACGGCGGCATAGAGTGCCGTCCTGCGGGTGATCTTTACATGAAATCGGATGGACATAATAAAATGTTCGGTTGCGGTATGAATGATGAGTGCTTTTTTCTTTTTTGGAAAGGGCGGAAAGAGGGGTAGTTTTCCTGTCCTTTTTCGGGGAGTTTCCCCGCAGGGCATACCTTTCCCTCGGGCAAAACAAAAGTAGAGAAAGGTCGCTATCGCTTTTGTTTTAAGTTAATTAATAAAATGCTAAAGAAAAATTAATGTCCGGCCGGGAAGTCTCCCGCCGGCATCTTCGTCGGATCCGCCCTTGCCTCAACGCTCGGAGCAGGCCCGGAGCAGGCTGCAGAGTTTGTAGAGGACACGCGCTCCCACGTTGGCATCCCAGTCGCCGCCGGCCTCCCCGGGGCTCACCTCGCACAGGTCCGCCCCGATCACCTTCCGGCCGCTTTCGTGCAGGCAGCGAAGCAGGTAGCTGGCCTGATGGAAACTGAGCCCGCCCGGCACCGGAGTTCCCGTCCCGGGACACAGCGAAGGATCCAGGGCGTCGATGTCGAAGCTCACATACACGTTTTCCCCCAGATCGTTCACGATCCGGGTGCAGACCTGCGCCCAGGAACTTCCCTCGAACAGGCTGCGCTGCAAGGTGTAGTCGTCCCACAGGCGGATACGTCCCCCGGAGCGTTCGATCCGCTGCACTTCGTCCGGGCAGAGGTCGCGCACACCGACCTGTACCAGACGCTCCACGGCGGGAAGTTGCAGAGCGTTGTACAGGATCGAGGCATGGGAATATGTGAATCCTTCGTAGGCTTCCCGCAGGTCGGCATGGGCATCCAGGTGCAGGATGCTGAACGAGGTGTGCCGCTCGGCCAGTGCTTCCAGATAGCCCAGAGGGCAGGAGTGGTCGCCGCCCAGCAGGACGACGTTTTTGCCTTGTTCCAACAGTGCAGCGGTATCCCGGCGGGTGCAGGCGTTTACCTGACGGCAGGCTTGGTCGATCTCTTCCAGCAGTGGGGCGTAGGGGACGGGGTCCTCCCCCTGTTCCTGGGCGCGGATGATGGTGAGGGCCTTCTCGCGCCATAGGTCGTTGTCGGCACACAGGGCGTTGCCGGGGTGGGTGCCGATGCGGTTTTCCCAGGCACGGGGGTAGTCGAAATCGTAGAAATCCAACTGGGGCGAGGCTTCGAGAATGGCATCGGGGCCTTTGGCTGCGCCGTCCCCATACGAGGTGGTGACGTCCCAGCGGACGGGATATACGACAGTTTCGGCTTCCTCCAGCGTGTAGGGGAAGCCGAAATAGCGGCCGTTGTTTACCCCGGCGGCCGAGGGGTCGAAGGTCTTTTCCGGTGCGGGATTATTCATGCAGCATCTGTTTGACGTACTGCGGCAGTGCAAAGGCTGCGCGGTGTACTTCGGGGTTGTAGTATTTCAGGCTGTTGGCCTGGGTAAAACGCTGGGCGGCTTCCGGGTCGGGGGTGGTAACGTCGAGCGGACCGTTGATGCCCAGTTGGAAGCTCCAGATACCGGAAGGGTAGGTCGGGATGTGGAACAGCATGGTCTTGACCCGATCGGCCGGGAAGATGCGCTTCAGGCAGGCGTTCAGTTCGGCGAAGGTTGCGGCGTTGAACATCGGCGATTCGCCCTGGGTGATCAGGATGCCGCCGTCGGTGAGTGCCCGCTGGCAGTCCCGGTAGAATTTTTCCGAGAACAGGCCTTCCGCCGGGCCGACGGGGTCGCTGCCGTCCACGATGACGTAGTCGAAACTCTTGTCCGGTGCCTGGGCGACGTACTGGATGCCGTCGCCGATGATCAGTTCCAGTTTGGGGTTGTTGAAGGCCGAGGACATCTGCGGGAGGAACTGCTTGGAGGCTTCCACCACGTTGGCATCGATCTCGACCATGACGATCTTTTCCACTTCGGGGTGCTTGACGATCTCGCGCACCGAAGCACCGTCCCCTCCGCCGATGATCAGCACTTTCTTCACGTGGCCGTGTGCCAGCATGGCCGGGTGGGAGATCATCTCGTGATAGTTGGCCTCGTCGCGCTCGGTGCACATGAACATGTTGTCGATGGTCAGCGCCTTGCCGTAGCCGTAGGTGTCGATCACGCGGGTGCGCTGGTACTGGGAGGTCTTGTCGTAGAACACCTCGCCAGTATGCCGCAGGGAGAGGGCCTGGTTGTCGTCCTTGTCGGTAAACCAGACGTTGCGGGTGTATTTTTGGGGGTTGGTGTGTTTTTTGTTCAGTTCGCGCATCGAGGCCAGGTCGACATCCAGGCGTTCGAGCAGAGCCAGGCTGCCGCGGCGCATCTCCAGGGCCGAGTAGTTGCCTGCTCCGAAGGCTTCCTTGAGGTGGTCGAACGAGATCCAGGGGTCCACCGAATCGCCGCAGGTGAACAGATCGACCGCTGCGTAACCGTACTCCGGCCAGGTGTGGATGGCCAGGTGGCTTTCCTGGATAACCACTACGCCCGATACTCCGTAGGGCGAGAAGTGGTGGAATGTCGAATTGATGACCGTAGCGCCGGCTTTTTCGGCCGCAGCTACCATGGACGATTCGATACGGGCCACGTCGTTCATCACGTGGGGTTCGCAACCGAAGAATTCTACCAGGATATGCCTTCCTAATGCTCTCATTTTATTCTGTTTGTTAAAAGCAATTACACGGGTGCAAAGATACGAGATTTGCACAAGGATTTCGACGCAAACGCTCCTGGGGAAAGAAATATTTTTGCCCGTGCGGTTTTCTCCGGTGCAATGGCTTATCTTTGACGGCGGACAACGGAAAAGGCGAACAGGGATATGAAGGACATGGAGGAAAAAGAACGAAAGAATACCGCTGTGAACGGTAAATGGATGGCGGTATGGGCTGTTTTGCTGGTATTGGCGGGGGAAGGCCTGCGGGCGGAAGGGCAGTTGGACGTGTCGATCCGTCTTCCGGACAAGTCCGGGCGGCGGGTGGATCGCCCGGAAGTGGGGCGGATGGACTCGGAAAATCGGACCTACTATCCGGGAAAACTCGACCGCCGTTTCGACGAGATGCTCGACCGCCGTTTTCCGGGGGTGCGGTATGACCAGGGACAGGTCTTTATCCGCAACCGGCCGTGCCTGTACTATCTGGTGGACGGCGTGCCGCTCTCCTCGCTCGAGGGGGTCGATCCGCTCTCGGTGCGCAGCATCTCGGTGCTCTCGGACATGGCGAGCACTTCGCTGTACGGCCCCCGGGGACGCAACGGTGCGGTGATCGTGGAGACTTTTGCCCGGGCTCGTTGAACGGGAAGACGGGAATACGGTCGGCTTTTTTTGGAAAAGGGCTGTAAAAAAGTGTATATTTGTCCGGATTTAATACGGCAAGTGAAGATATGAACAGTATTATTCTCGGGGCGATAGGTCCCTGGCAGATCGTCATCATCGTCCTGGTGATCGTCCTGTTGTTCGGCAGCGCCAAGATTCCCGAACTGATGCGCAATCTGGGCAAGGGAATCGGCGAATTCAAAAAGTCCACCAAGGGCGAGGACAAGTCCGAGGCAGCCAAAAAGGACGAAAAACAGCCGGAGGAAAAATAATCCTTCGGGCAGGGCGGCTTTTCGGCCCTGTATTTCCTTTGGTTTTTCCCTTGGCTGCAAGTTGTTGCGAGGGGGTGTTTGTCTCCGGATGGATCGGCCGATGCGGAGTTTTTTTTGTTTTTTCTCCTCTTCTTTTTTGCGTAGTAGAGAACTTCTTCGGGTACGACCGGGGCTTTCAAAAAACGTGGTAAGAATGCAGCGGATGGGGAATGCCCCTTCCCCTGAGTGATCCCGGTCTTTGTCCGGGGTTCCAGCCTTGCACGGTGTCCGGATGTCCGGGGAGGAGGGGGGAAGATTCAGAAATCTTTTAATTTATAGAAAATGAGCAGGGGGTTGTCCTGGTCGGTGTGTTGCAGGACGGCGTTTTTGAAGTCTTCCGGGAGACGGGCCTGCTCCAACTTCATCAGGCCGATCGCCGATGCGTCGGAAAACGCGCTGATGTAGTACCCTCGATCCGAGCCGACGACAGGGTGGAAGAGGATGTTGCGGTAGTTCGAGGCGTCCTCCTTGAGGGAAAACAAGGTCAGGCTGCGCCCGCTTTCCTTGTCGAAATACGTGGTATAAGTCGAGACCAGGCCTTTTTGCGTCTGAAGGCACAGCTGATCCCCGTTTTCGATAAGCCAGCCATTGAAATACAGGGGAGTCCCTTCCGACAAACGATCCAGGAGTGCTTTGGGATCGGAGTCGGCCGAGTACAGGTCTTCTGCGTCCAGAACATTTCCCCAGGAGTACTTCAGGTGATATTCAGGGGTCAGTCGGCCTTGCGCTACCCGAAAGATGAAAGGGCTGTACACGGGGGCGAACAAGACGTTCCCCTGCGGGTCTTTCGCGAACCTGGAGGGGACGGGGATGCCCAGACCGCTCACTTCCAGTTGGTTGTAAAGCCGCTCCTGGATGCGGTACTGTTTGTCCGTCCTGATCAGATGATACGGTTGGGAGTCGTCCTGCGGACTGTCATACGGGTTTTGGTAAAAGAGATAGCCCTCTGCCGTCGTCTCGAAGTACACGGCTTCCAAGCCGATCGTATCCCGCCGGATGAAATCCCCGTCCAAGTCGTAAAAGGTCAGCGTGCCGTTTTCACTGTCCAGCACGATGAGCTGGCGGAGTTCCCGGTCGATCTGAAAATCGTCGATCCGGGCGAATTCCTGCCCTCCGGAGCCCAAACGCGCGGGATTTTTGATGAATTTTCCCTCCCGGTCGAAGATGTAAACACCCTTGGCCCGATGGTCCGCTACGTAGATCCTTCCGTCGAAGACCATCGCTTTGCGGACACCTCCGATCGAGGCACTGTCGTTGGCTTCCAACCGGACATACTCGAAGTCCGAGAAATCCACATAGTCTTCGAGGTATTCCGGGGCGGAGGGGCCGCAATCGATCTCGATCTCTTCTCCGCCGCGGTATTCCTCTTTCGGTTCGCTACAGCCTGCCGGCAGGAAAAACAGCAGAGGAAAAAGAAGCCAGGAATATTTCATGCGTGCAGTTTTTTTTGGAGCGGATGGTTTGTCGTTCGGATACTTCGGGGGTTTACCGTTTGAGCCTTTCCTCCTTACTTTTCGGCAGGAGGGATCAGCCGCAGATAGTCGAAAGACGGGGATGTGCCGTCGGCACTCGCGTGGGATTCCCGGGAGACTTCCTGCCAGGTGTTCAGGTATTCGAGCGGGAAAAACGTATCGGCATCCGGGTACCGGGCGTGTACCAGGGTGAGGTACACCTCGTCCACCAGGCCTTTTTCCAGGCATTCCCGGTAGATCTGTCCGCCCCCGGCGATAAACGGGTGGTGCGGGCAGGGGAGTTGGTCCTGGGAGAGGGTGCCGACGTATTCCAGCGCGGCCTCCACCGAAGGAACGCCCCGGCAGGCGTCGAGGGAGTCGATCGTACGGCGGTAGTCGGGGTCGCGCGATACGACTATGCTGATGCGCCCGGGAAGTGCGCGGCCGATGGAGCGGAATGTGCGGCTGCCCATGATCAGCGGATGGCCCATGGTGGTGCGTTTGAAGTATTGCAGGTCGCCGGGAAGATGCCACAGGAGGTCTCCTCCCCAGCCTATTTCTCCGTTTTGTCCCACGGCCACGATCAGCGATACGCGGCGGATGTTCCGATGGGTACTCATACGGAAACCTCCCCTTTGATGTGTGGATACGGGTCGTACCCTTCGAGGGTGAAATCTTCGTAGCGGAAGTCGAACAGATCGGTAACCTGCGGGTTGAGCTTCATCACGGGCAGGGGATGCGGCTGGCGGGTGAGTTGCAGGCGCACCTGGTCGAAGTGGTTGCGGTAGATGTGTGCGTCGCCCAGCGAGTGGATGAATTCACCCGGCTTCAGGCCGGTAACCTGGGCGATCATCAGGGTGAGCAGGGCGTACGAGGCGATGTTGAACGGAACGCCCAGGAACATGTCGGCCGAGCGTTGGTACAACTGGCAGGATAGTTTGCCGTCGGCGACGTAAAATTGGAACAAGGCGTGGCACGGCATCAGCGCCATTTGGTCCAACTGTCCTACGTTCCAGGCCGAGACGATCATCCGTCGCGAATCGGGGGTGGTGCGGATCTGCCGCAGCACTTCCGAGATCTGGTCGATGATCCGCCCGTCGGGAGCCACCCAGTGCCGCCATTGCGCGCCGTACACCGGGCCGAGGTTGCCGTCCGGGTCGGCCCATTCGTCCCAGATGCGTACGTTGTGCTCGTGCAGGTAGCCGATGTTGGTCTCCCCCCGCAGGAACCACAGCAGTTCGTAGATGATGGATTTGAGGTGGAGTTTTTTGGTGGTTACCAGCGGGAAGCCTTCCGAGAGGTCGAAACGCATCTGGTAGCCGAATACCGAACGGGTGCCGGTGCCGGTGCGGTCGGATTTGTCCGTGCCGTGATCCAGGATGTGTTGCAGCAGGTCGAGGTATTGTTTCATGGCGTTGGTTTTGTGCGGCCCATTGCGCGCCTTTGCGCGGCAATGGGTGCCTCAAAAGTAAGCAAAAAATACGTAATTTTGTTTTCGTCGCAAGCAAGCAAACGGAGGAAAGAGATGGGACAGGCCAAGGAAAGGATCATCATGGGGATCGACCCCGGGACGAACATCATGGGCTTCGGGGTGATCCGGGTGACGGGACGCGCGATGAGTTTCGTGGCGATGGACGAATTGGACCTGCGCCGGATGGGCGATCCGTTTCTCAAACTCAAACGCATCTTCGAGGCCACCACGCGTCTGATCGACACGTACCATCCGGACGAGATCGCCCTCGAAGCGCCTTTCTACGGGAAAAACGTCCAGTCGATGCTCAAACTGGGGCGCGCCCAGGGGGTGGCGATGTCGGCGGCGCTGGCGCGGCAGATCCCCATCACGGAGTACCTGCCCAAGAAGGTCAAGATGGCCATTACGGGCAATGGAAACGCCTCCAAGGAACAGGTGGCGGGGATGCTGGCCCAACTGCTCCGTTACAAAGACCTGCCCAAGCATCTGGATTCGACCGACGCGCTGGGTATTGCGGTGTGCCATTTTTTCAATTCTTCCCGGGCGGGAGCGGCCTCGGAGAGTTATTCCGGTTGGGAGGCTTTCGTGCGGAAAAATCCCGACCGGGTGCGGTAAAGAGTCAGCCGAGGAGGGGAGAGAGAAGAAAGGCAGGAGGGCAAGACAAGATACAAGGTTTTTTGAGGGATTCTTCTGCGGGCGTTTTTGCATGGAATGCCTTGTTTTTTTACATTTACTGCGTACATACAATAAAGAGATGAAAAAGACGTTTTGGACGATGTGGCTGCTTGTGGCCGCGGGAGTGGGGTTTGTTGCGTGCCGGGGCGGGGACGCCGAGGGATTTGAAACGGCGGACCTGCCGGCCGACAGCCTGACGGTCGAGGGTTTTTCGGGCTATACGTCGTGGATGCGCCAGGGCGACAAGGTGGTGGTGTACACCCTGCCGGGCGACACCAATTTTTCGGTGTACCGTTTGCCGGAGTTCGAGCCTTTGTACGACTTTGCGGTGGAACCTCGGAAACCCGGCAGTTTCTTTTACGCGGCCGGGTTGTTCCCGGACGGGGTGCAGGACAGCGTGTTGTACGTGTTCAGCCTGCAGGAGCGTTTCCTTTCGCGGGTGCTTCTGGGGGAGGATACGGCTCGGGTGGAGGATCGTTTCCCCGGAGCTCCGAAGGTGGTTTATGCCAATGGGATCCTACTGGCCGATACGTTGGTGCTGGTAGGAACGATGAATTTTCTGGAAAAATCGCACTCGATCACTTTGCTCGATCCCCGGGGCTGGGATACGTTGCAGCGCCTCGATTCCAAAACGATCCTCGACGAGCGGTTCAATGCGGTGAACTATCCGTTTTTTGCTTTCTCGAATGGTCGGTTGGTGCTGGCCTATAAGAATTACAAGCGTTTGGAATACTATGCGCTTTCCCCCGAAGGACGGCTGGATTTTGTCCGGGCGGTGGGGAAGGATTACGACCGCAGTGAGGTGGCTGAGATGAAGGAAAAGCGTACGCCGATGGACGGCCCGGTGGATGTGGCCTGGGGAGAAAACCAGCTGTACCTGCTGGAAAATGCGGTGAACGAGCGTGGGGAGTTGCTCGCCTCGCGGGTGGAGGTGTTCGACTGGGAAGGCAATGGACGGTATCGTTTGCGTCTGGAACGCCCTGCCACCAAGATCCTGGTCGATGAGGCGGGGGGACGGCTCTATGCGATCCGTCCGGCGTTGGATTCTTCCCGGGTGTATCGGTACGATCTGGGACGGTTCGCCCGTTGAGGGGAGAAACTTGGGTTGTGTCCGATCGGGAGGAGAAGTAGGGACGCTTTTTTGCCCGAGAAAAGACACTCATTTGCCATAAGATCAATTCTAACTACAACGATGAAAACGATGAAAAACAGCAGACAACGTGGGGTTCTTGCTCTCCTGGGGTGGGCAATGGCCGGGAGTTTCCTGACGCTCGGGTTTTGTTCCTGCGGGGGAGGGAAGTCTTCGGAAGAAAACCCTTTCGCTTTTGCGCAAGTCGAATCCTTGACCTGCGACAGCATTCCCATCGCGGAGATCCTCCAGCCGAGCGTTTGGACGGTGGTGGGGGACAAGGCGGTGCTGGCAAGTAGGCAGAACGACAGCCTGTTCTGGGTGTACCTCTTACCGGAGTTCGAGTTCCTGTACTGTTTCGGGCTCAAGGGGGAGGGGCCTTACGAACTGACCGGGATTTCCTTGATGCGGGATGCGTCGCAGCAGGGGCGTTTTTGTGTGGGCGACCAGGAGAAGGAGCTTTCTTATCGTCTGGACGAGACGGAGGCAGAGGACGTGTGCCGTATCCCGTTGGGCGGGGTGTCCAATCCGATGATGAGGGTCGGCGATTCGATCGCGCTGGGGCAGAGGATGCTGTTTTCCATGGAAGAAGTCCGTTATGAATATTATACGGTCAATACCCGTTCGGGGCAGGGGGTGGATACGGTCCGGGCTTTGTTGAGCAAGGCGAGCCTGCAGCTCAGCGAGCGCGGGATGGCGGTTGCGAACCTGCACAATATCCCGAAGGTAGCCTTGCTCGGCGAGGGTTTTGTCCTGGCTTATCCCGATGTGCGTAGCCTGTACTTTTTCCGGGTGGACCAGGCGGGGAAGATAGATTTGGAAAAGGTCGTGGGCGAGCAACTGACCCGCGAACAGGTGGAGGCTTTGCCGCAGGAAAGATTCGAGACGGGATACGGCCTGCTTCAGGCTCAGGGAACGGACGAGCGGATCTACCTGCTCTCGTACCGCCGTGGAGATCGCTCGGGAGAGGAAAGCCAGGCGGCTTTTACGTACTATGTCGAGGTGTACGACAAGAGGGGCCGTCCGATCAAGTCCTTCGAGTTGGACCGGGCTGTAACCAGCATGTTGGTGGATGAGCCGCGGGGACGGTTTTATTTCTACGATGCGCGTTACGACTTCGAATGGGTGTACACGTGCGCGTTTGATCTCTAAAGAGATGTCAAAGGCATGATGGCGGGCAAGCGAGGGCGGCCGGAGGCC
>DCEW01000082.1 GCA_002314265.1 Flavobacteriales bacterium UBA1820 | reverse complement strand
TGTGCTCTAACCAACTGAGCTACTGAAGCAGTCTCTTTCGCTCTGCTGTTACGCAGTGAAAAGCGGTGCAAATATAGGAATTTATTTTCTTCTGCAAAAAAATAACGAAAAAATATTGCAGCCTCCCTCTGTGATGTTTTCGGGAAAAAAACTGCGCGGTATCGATATTTTAAGTAACTTGCAGGCCTTGGAATACGTTACGAGATTAATTACTAAAAACAACACAATCAATCATGAGCAAAGAATGTTTCTATTCCTCGTCGTTGGGTCGTAAGGTGTTTATGGCCATCACGGGAGCATTTCTTGTCATTTTTATGTTGCTGCACCTCACGCTGAACCTTTTCGTGTTGGGCGGTGAAGAGAGCTACAATGCCATGACGCATTTCATGTCTCTTCCGTTCATCAAGTACGGGTTGCAACCGGTGCTGGCTCTGGGATTCATCATTCACATCATTTACGGGTTGTTCCTGGCCGTGAAGAATTCCGCATCGCGTCCCATCGGTTACAAGAAGGCCGATTACGGTGCCGCTTCTTCCTGGGCATCGCGTTACATGTGGCTTACCGGTACCGTGATCCTGCTGGGTATCGCTCTGCACATGGTGAACTTCTGGGTGAAGATCCAGATCACCGGTCTGCCGGACGGAGTGGAAAACGACTACCAGTTGGTGGTCGGGCTGTTCCAGAACAGTGCTCTGTACACCGTATTGTACATCGTGTGGTTTATCATCTTGGGGGTACACTTGGCTCATGGTTTCTGGTCCATGTTCCAGACCACCGGACAGGCCTATGTCAACTGGCTTCCCTGCCTGCAGAAAATAGCGCTGGTGTATTGCGCTGTGATCTCCCTCGGTTTTATCTTCGTGGCCCTGTGGAGCCGTTACGTAGCCGTATTGTAAGCTGAATCTCAACCAAAAGAAAGAAAAGACAATGAGCGAAAACATACTCGATCCGAAGATCCCTCAGGGGCCTCTGGCGCAGAAGTGGGAAAACTACAAGAACCATGTGCGCCTGGTCAATCCGGCCAACAAACGCAAGATAGACATCATCGTGGTAGGTACCGGTCTGGCCGGCGGTTCGGCGGCTGCTACCTTGGCCGAGTTGGGATACAATGTAAAAGCATTCTTCTATCAGGACTCCGCCCGCCGTGCGCACTCCATCGCAGCCCAGGGTGGTATCAATGCCAATAAGAACTATACGAACGACGGCGACTCCACCTATCGCCTGTACTACGATACGATCAAGGGCGGCGACTACCGTTCCCGCGAAGCTAACGTTTACCGTCTGGCAGAAGTATCGGGACACATCATCGACCAGTGCGTGGCTCAGGGCGTACCCTTTGCCCGGGATTACGGTGGAAAACTGGACAACCGTTCCTTCGGGGGCGCACAGGTTTCGCGTACGTTCTATGCAGCCGGTCAGACGGGTCAGCAGTTGCTGCTGGGTTGCTATTCCGCTTTCCAGCGTCAGGTGGGCAAGGGTAAGATCACCCCGTACGACCGCCACGACATGCTCGACCTGGTAGTCGTGGACGGCAAGGCGCGCGGTATCATCGTGCGCAATATGGTAACCGGTGAGATCGAGCGTCACTCGGCTCACGCCGTGGTATTGGCTACGGGTGGTTACGGCAACGTGTTCTTCCTCTCGACCAATGCAATGGGGTCGAACGGTTCGGCAGCTTGGGCAGCCTTCAAGCGCGGGGCTTATTTTGCCAACCCGGCCTTTACCCAGATCCACCCCACGTGTATCCCGGTAACGGGCGACCACCAGTCGAAACTGACCCTGATGTCCGAGTCGTTGCGCAACGACGGTCGTATCTGGGTTCCGGCCAAGAAGGAAGATGCCGAAGCGATCCGCGCCGGCAAGAAAAAACCGACCGATATTCCGGACGAAGACCGCGACTTTTACCTGGAGCGCCGTTATCCGGCTTTCGGTAACCTGGTGCCCCGCGACGTGGCTTCCCGCGCTGCGAAAGAGCGTTGCGATGCCGGTTTCGGTGTCAATGGCCCGGGCAAGGCGGTTTACCTGGACTTCAAGTATGCCATCAACCGTTACGGTGCTGTGGAGGCTCACCAGCAGGGCATCGAAAACCCGACGGCCGAGCAGCTCTACGAGCTGGGTAAGAAGGTGGTGGAGGAGAAATACGGAAACCTCTTCCAGATGTATCAGATGATCACCGACGACGATCCGTACGTAACCCCGATGATGATCTATCCGGCGGTTCACTACACGATGGGTGGTCTGTGGGTCAATTACGAGTTGATGACCACGATCAAGGGTTGCTATGCCATCGGCGAGTGCAACTTCTCGGATCACGGTGCCAACCGCCTGGGGGCTTCGGCGCTCATGCAGGGTTTGGCCGACGGGTATTTCGTGCTGCCCAATACGATCAGCAACTACTTGGCCGACGAGATCCATACGGGCACGATCCCGACCAACCTTCCCGAATTTGACCAGGCCGAACAGAACGTGCGCAACAAACTCTCGAAACTCTTTGCCGTCAAGGGCAATCAGACGGTCGATACGTTTGCCAAACGTCTGGGACACATTATGTGGGAAAAGGTCGGTATGGCACGCGACAAGAAGGGGCTCGAAGAAGCTATCGTAGAGATCCGCGCCCTGCGCAAGGAATTCTGGCAGGATGTCTATGTGCCCGGAACTGAGGATATGCTTAATCCGGAACTCGAAAAGGCCAGCCGCGTGGCCGACTTCATGGAGTTGGGTCAGTTGATGGCCATGGATGCCCTCCAGCGCGAGGAGTCCTGCGGCGGACACTTCCGGGTGGAACACCAGACGGAAGACGGCGAGGCCAAACGCGACGATAAGGACTTCTTCTTCGTTTCGGCGTGGGAGTGGACCGGCGATATCGACAACGCAGTATTGCACAAGGAGCCGTTGGTGTACGAGGAAACCAAGGTTCAGCAGCGTTCCTACAAGTAATGGTCGTGTTTAACGGATTAAAAAGAAAAAAGCTATGTCTGAAAATATGAATTTGACCCTCAAGATATGGCGTCAGGCCGGCCCCGACGCCAAAGGCGAACTCAAGGAGTACAAGATGACCGGTGTTTCGCCCGATATGTCTTTTCTGGAGATGCTCGACGTGCTCAATCAGCAACTGGTGGAAAAGAAAGAAGAGCCGGTGGTATTCGACCATGACTGCCGCGAAGGTATCTGCGG
>DCEW01000008.1:19136-20910 GCA_002314265.1 Flavobacteriales bacterium UBA1820 | reverse complement strand
GAAGCGAATCATATATTCTTTGTTATTTGCCGCCGGTACGCTCTTCGCGGGCTGCTCCGACGACGATACGCAGGCCCCGCTGAACACCCCGATCCAGGAGGGGAACAATCTCTACGGCGTAGTGACGGACCCCAACGGCGCTCCGGTCGGAGGAATCGTCGTGAGCGACGGCTTCTCGTGCGTGGCGACCGATGCCAACGGCGTCTACCAGATGCCGCGCCATGCCGACGCCTTCCATGTCTTCTACCGCATCCCCGCCGACCGTGAAATCCCGATGTCGGAGGGCCGTCCCTGCTTCTGGCAGCGTCTTTCGAAGACGCAGGAACGCTACGACTTCGTTCTGATGCCGCAGCAGGCGGTCGAAACCGACTTCAAACTGGTCTGCATCGCCGATCCGCAGGTACAGAAAGACACGGATCTGGCCCGTTTCAAGGAGGAGTCCGTGCCCGACATCCGCGCGCATGTCTCGACGCTCGAAGGGCCCGTCTACGGCATTACGCTGGGTGACATCATCTTCAACGAGAAGGCCAAGGACGTCACCAACCAGATGATGCCTCCCATCGCGCTGGCCATGCGCGAGAGCGAGATCGGATTGAAACTCTTTCAGGTGATGGGCAACCACGACAACTGCATGACGCCCACCGTCACCGACGAGAGCAGCAACTTCGATCTGGCTGGACGCCGCAACTTCGAATACAAGTTCGGCCCGTGCGACTACTCTTTCGACCGGGGCAACGCCCACATCGTCGCCATGGACGACGTTCTGCTGACGGACGAGAAACACAACCCCTCGGACTACGAAGGGGGCTTCACCGATGCGCAGGTCGAGTGGCTGCGGCAGGATCTGAGCCTCGTCCCGAAGGAGAAGCTCGTCATCTTCTGCGTACATATTCCGCTGCGCAACGCCACGTCGTTCAACCGCGAGACCGTGCGCAACCTGCTCAAAGAGTTCGACAACGTCCACATCATGGCCGGCCACACGCACTACGCCCAGAACTATATCGACGGCGACGTCTACGAACATATCCACGGTGCCGTCTGCGGCGCCTGGTGGAAATCGACCATCAACGTCGACGGTACCCCCAACGGTTACGGCGTCTACGACATCTCCGGCAGCAAGATCGAGAACTGGTACTACAAACCCACGCGGCTGTCGAAGGATTTCCAGATCCGCATGTACCGGGGCGAGACGACCTTCGCGGGCGGCTACAAGTTCACCTACACGGCCTCCGACGAGATCGTGGCCAATATCTGGAACTCGGACGACAGGAACTGGAAGGTCGAAGTGTATGAAAACGGCAACAAAACCGGCGAGATGACCCGCGAGAAATCGCTGGACGCATGGGGTGCGGGCTATCACGTGGGAGTCCTGAGCGCGAATCCCGATTCGCACGGCAAGACCACCTACGACCACTTCTACCACTACAAACTCAAAGATGCCAAAGCGGCCGTCGAGATCCGCGCAACCGACTGTTTCGGCAAGGTCTACACACAGAACGTCTTCACCACGGCCGCCGAAACGGACTATCCGATGGTGGACAACTATCCTGCGGTCGCCGAATAGCCGGTCAGGTCATTCTGCGAATTTTCATCTTGGGCTGACGCCTTATCCCGCAAATGCAATGTCGAATTTATTCTGACATTGCATTTGCTTATTTTTATTTCAGCTTGCGCCTTAGATGCTCCCGCCCGGCAAAAAGCAAATAAATTTACATTGCCCTCGCTTAATCGTATTTTTGGTTTCGCCTTAGATACTCCGTCTCGGCATAATCAA
>DCEW01000008.1:0-19081 GCA_002314265.1 Flavobacteriales bacterium UBA1820 | reverse complement strand
CGACTTTTCGTATCTTTGCGAAGTCCGGCCCGCTCCATGCGGCCGGACTTCACGAATTTACGCAACCGCACTAAAATTACATTCATGGCTACAATCGACTCCTACCGCTCGCCCTTTCCGCACGAGGAGCTTCTCGAACGCGCCCGCCGCATCCGGCACGTGGCGCTCGATATGGACGGCACCATCTACATGGGCATGTCCCTCTTCCCCTGGACCAAGCGGTTCCTCTCCGACCTGACGGAGATGGGCATCGGCTACTCGTTCCTGACGAACAATCCTTCGAAGAGCATCGCCGACTACCTCCACAAGCTCGAAACGCTGGGCATCGAAGCCACGCGCGAGGAGATGTATACCACGGCGCTGGCCACGATCGACTACATCCGCTCGCACTACCCGACGGCCAAACGACTCTTCCTGCTGGGTACGCCGAGCATGATCTCGGAGTTCGAGGCCGCCGGCTTCGAATCGACGGCCGACAGCGCCGACGATGTCCCCGACGTGGTGGTCGCCGCCTTCGACATGACGCTCACCTACCCGCGCCTGTGCCGCGCCGCATGGTGGGCATCGCAGGGCATCCCCTACATCGCCACGAACCCCGACCGCGTATGTCCTACCGATCAGCCCGTCGTGCTGGTCGACTGCGGCTCGATCTGCAAGTGCCTCGAACACGCCACGGGACGTACGCCCGACATCGTGCTGGGCAAACCCGATCCCAACATGCTCACCGGCATCAAGGAGCGTTTCGGCCTGCGCGCCGATGAGATCGCCATGGTGGGCGACCGCATCTATACTGACGTAGCGATGGCCCGCAACGCCGGCGCACTGGGCGTACTGGTACTCTCGGGCGAGACGACCGAGGAGGTCGCCTCGGCAGCCGACCCGCAGCCCGACGTCACGGCGCTGTCGCTCAAAGAGTTCGGAGAACTTCTCAAAGAGGCGCACGGGAAATAGAATTTTCCGCCTGCCGTTTCGCACGAAGGTAGCATTCCTGAAAAGGGATGCTATTTTTTTACAAACATACCTACATTTACACTTGGTTTTTTATTATATTTGCACTAAGAACCAATCTAATTAAAAAAATATACGCCTATGAAACCAAATAAAACTCTTTTCGGAGCGTTTGTCATCTCCGTTACACTCATAATCGGCGCCTGTCAGCAAACCGAACTGTCCGACTCCGCCCCGACGCCCTCTTTCCCCGCACCGGCGGCGGAATTCGTCGCAGACGATTCCGATCTGTCGGCAGGCGACGCAGCTGCGGTCGCCCGCATTTTCCACAACGGCAACCGTCCGACCCGTGCCGGCAGCGATGCAGTCGTCCGCAACGTCGTGACGATCCGCGACGCAGCAGGGCGTCCGGCAATCTATGCGGTCAACCTGCAAGAGGGCTACCTGCTGATCTCCGCCACCAAACGCTGCTATCCTATCCTGGCGCAGATCGACCGCGGCACCTTCACACTCGACCGCGAACCGAGCGGGCTGGACGTCGTCTTGCAGGAGATGACCGAGACGATCGAGGCCGCACGCGACTCCGCCGCCGTCTTCGACTGCCGCTCCGCATGGCTTCCCTACGAAGAGCGCACCCGCCCCGAACGGGTACAAACGCGAATGACCGACGACGAGTTCTACGACATCCAGAACGAATGGTATGGAAAATGGTTCGCGGAAGGGGCAGACACGTACCGTTTGGCCTCCAAACCGGATGAAATGCCCGAAGATGCCTACCAGCGTTTCTGCGAAACCGCTATCGGCGACGACGCTTGGGTCGACACCCCCTACAACTGCATGGAATCGGGAGTTATTACGGTCAAGTACCATGAATCGGAAACAAAGAAAGGTCCGTTCCTCACGACGAAATGGGGACAAAGGAATGGGTACAATGCCCTATTTGAGAATAAGGATCAACCGCTGGGCTGTGTAACTATTGCCGTCGGCCAACTGATGCGCTACTACCAACACCCCGCCTATTTCGGCTGGTCGGACATGCCCGACGAAACGAGCAATACGACCCTCACTTCTTTTCTGACGCAATTGCACGGAGAACTGCGCGTAACCGACGGCGGATCGAGCAATATCGACCATGCGAAACGGGTTCTCGAAAGTTACGGATACAGTTGCTCGAAAAGGAGTCATAACGCCTCGACCGTCTATACGATGCTGAACAGCAATCTTCCTGTCTACACCCAAGGGCAGGACAAACCTCGCGACGTGGGTCACGCTTGGGTGGTCGACGGCTCCAATTCGATAANNCCGCCTATACGGAATACAAGTTATATGCGCTGAACAACGGTCTTCCGCGACCGTGGTATGTCGAACTCGATTCCGAAAGAGTCTATCACTCGCAAAATGTCTTCTTCCACATGAATTGGGGACAGTACGGATTGTATAACGGATGGTTCTTGGATACCAGAATCTCGTTTAAAAATAATAAAAACGAGATATGCAACTACTCTTCCAATAGGAAAGATCTGCTGATAACGGATTTTTAACCTCACAAAAATGAAATCGATGAAAAAATACATAATACCACTTATCGCCCTGACCGCCCTGACCGGCTGGGGTTGCGAAGAGGAAATGGTCGGCGGCGATTGGGACTACAAAGATGCAATGATTCTCGTCGGTCAGGNNATCTATGCGCACAACCACACGGTCGAACTCCCCGCACAACAGTGCTCGATCGATCTGCAAATCGTCTCCGAGGGAATATCCGGACAATCATCGATAGATGCCGACCACTTCGGCCAGAACCTCCCCGATGCATTCTCCCTCACGCTCCTGACGCCTCGTCACGAGGCCGAGATATACGACTACATCGTCGATTCCTGGGGCGTAGAACACAAAGAGTGGCCGCGCTACATGCAAACCATCCGGATAACCGCTACGGAAAACCGATTTATCATCCCGCGAATCATGCGGTGCCGCCTTTGGACGGAAAGTCCTCAGGTCGGTGCCGCCGACATCACCATCCGGCAGGCGGGAGCGAAATAACGAACACCTAATTATGAAAAAGATATTCGCCATACTGATTGCGCTGTCGGCACTCTCGAACTTCTCCTGTAAGGAAAAAGAAGAGGAGTACACCGAAGGGGGTCTTGTCTTCGGTGGAATCTATATGCTCGACGGGCAACAGCTCGTGGAAACCGACGGATACATTCTCGAACTGCCGGCCGAACAAAACACCGTCGAGTTACGAATCGTTTCGAAAGGTGTTCAAGAGTTCGGTATCGGAGGATACCCGATGTCCGGACTCGGAGAATACAAGGTCGAAGGATTCACCATAAAGGTCACCCCCGATCCGGCATCGGAGAAGTTGGAAATCTACGACTACATCGACGTAGAATACAAAGGCGAACAGCACCGTGTTCCACGTTATCTCCAAACGCTTCATCTCGGCGCCGACACGAACACCGGACAGCAAAAGGAGATCCGGATACGGTTCATCACGAACATTCCAAACTATTGGATGGAGTGGAGTCAACTCACCGTCCGGCAGGCGGGCAGATAAAGGAAAAAGGAGCCTTACGACTCCTTTTTTCATGCTGCAAACAGATCGTTCCCGACCTTTTCGTCGAATCTTTTCTCCGTCTTCTCACCTCGGCAGAGCCCGCGCAAGCGCAGCTCTGCACCCGCCTTAACGAAACCGGCCCTTACCGCAGCACGATGTCGCTCTGACCGCCCAGGCGGCCGTCGGCATAGACCTCGACGCGGTAGGTTCCGGCCGTGAAGCCGGCGCCGTCGTTGTAGTAGACGCCCACGGCCAGGTCTTCATTCTGGTAGTCGACGTCGCGCGAAGCGGTGTAGGTCAGCCGCTCGCCCTCGAACTCGAAGGTCGCCGCCGATGCATTGGACTGCACGTACCCGTCGGGCGAGGNNTAGCCGTCGGGCGAGGTGATGCGCACGTAAACCGTCCGTTCGCCCGGCTCGGCCAGGTCGTTGCCCGCCAGCGTGAATTCGACGCGCAGGCGCGAGGCGTTCTTCACGCGCGACACCTCCTTGTCGCGCGCGTTGAGCGGCACGAGCCGGATGCCCCGTGCGCGGATCACCGCACCCTGACGTACCTTGGTGCTCAACTCCGAAGCCTTCTCCTCAGCCACTTCGGCACGCAGGTTGGCCGACGAAATCTCCTTGCGGTAGGAGACGTTCTCCTTGATCAGGTTCTTGTTGAGCGTATTAAGCGAATCAATCTGACGCAGATAGCCGCGCATGATCGTCCGCATGGTTCCGATCTCCTTCTCGTACTTCTTGATCTTGGCGTAGCTCCACGAACGCTCCTTGGTGAGCCGCTCCATGAGCGAATCGGCGCGGCTGCGTTCGAGACCGAGGCTCTGCGAAATGCTGTCATTCGAAATTTGAAGGTTGTCGAAATCCTCCATCAGGTGCGAGAGGTTGCTCTTGATCGAATCGCGGTCGACCAACAGCAGATCGTACTCCTCCTGCTGCTGACGGTGGATATTGAAGTAGAGGATCGACAGCGCGGCCAGGATGACGGCCAGGATGACGATGATCGTCTGGTAACCGCGGATCGATTTGGCGCTCTTCGGAGCCTCCATTCGATCGTCGTCCTCGTACTGCGACGGATTATAGTCTTTATTCTCTTCCATAACGATACGGTTTTGGTCTCAAAGATAGAATTTTTTTCGGAAACGGAGAAATCACACCGTCCCGATCGTCGCATCGAGCCACATCCTCAACTCCCCGACAAGCGCTTCGCGCCACGCGAACTCCCGTCGCAGGCCGAATCCGTGGCCGCCGGAGGGATAGAGATGCAACGCGGCGCCCGCACCCGCTGCCAGCAGGCATTCGGCATAACGGCACGCGCCGAGCGGCGTCACNNGGCCGCCGCGGCGAGAAAGGCCGGAGGCGCCGCCCGATCGATCCGGTAGAGCGGGGAACGGCGTTTGGCTTCCAGGCCGTGCAGCTCGCGGCCGAACATGCGCAGCATCGAAGGACGATGCGCGAACTCCTCCTCCATGCTCACCACGGGATAAAACAGCAGCTGGAAATCGGGACGCCGCGCCGCAGGCTGCGCGAGTGCCGCGCAAGCCGCCAGATAACCGCCGATCGAGGCGCCCAGCACACCGGTCTTCACGCCGCCGAAACGATTGCGCAGCAACTCCGCGGCCCGTTCGACATCCTGCTGCGGAAGCGCCGGATCGCCTTCGGGCAGACGGTACTTCACCACACCGGCGGCGATGCCGTGTGCAACGAACCATTCGGCGAAGGCAACCCCCTCGTGTTCCGTGTTGACCTTACCGAATCCGCCGCCCGGACAGATCGCGACGGCCGCGCGCGGCGCGCCGTCCGGTTCGAAAAGCAGCAACGTACCGCCGCACGCCTCTTCCGCGCGTGCGACCGCTTCCGATGCCGACACCTCCCGCTGCGATCCGCCGCGGCCCTCCGCCAAATCGATCTGCGTCAGTTTCATCTTCACCTGATTTTGCTGGTCAACGGATATTTCAGCCCCTTATACCCCGTGATATAGGCATTGACGCTTCCCACGCGGATGGGCGATTCGAGGTGAAGGGGAATCTTGTTCTCGTCGTCCGACAGCCAGATGAAGAACTCCGATCCGTCGGTGAACGAGAAACTCTCGGAGGTGCCGATCTGGCAGGCGAACTTCAACGTGTTGAATTTCCCCATGTTGCGGATTTTCTTCACCTCGCGCCCCTCGAAGCGGTAGCGCAAATGGCGGATCGTATCTTCGAGCACCATCTGCAAGACACGCTGCTCGCCGACGCGGAACGACGCTGCGTCGGCGCTGCGCATGTTGAAAAAGAGCGACACGGCGTCCATGCTCACGTCGGTGAGCGCCATCTCCTTCCGGTTTTCGGGCAGCGTGCGCCGCTGCCAGCGGGTCGCCACGCGCCGCGCCGGCCAGTCGTAGTCGAACCGGCTGCGGAAGGTATAGCCCCCTTCGTGGATATCGCTCGTGAATCGCACGGTGCGCAGCGTCGCGGTATCGACCCAGATGTTGTACCGGTCGTCGAGCGAGAAGAACCACCGGAACGAGGCCAGCGTCTTGCCCTGTCCGAAGACGTTATAGACGGTCTGTCCGTCGAGTTCGACCTCGGAGGTACGCACCACGACGGTAGCCACCTCCGTATTGGGCACCAGCTTGGCGCGGTAGCTGACACGGTAGAACAACTCTTCGCCGGGCACGTAGATCTGTCCCGCGGCGGAGAATATGCCTCCCGTCAGCAGAAAAAGTATGAGGATTCGTTTCATCGTAAGTTGTTTCATCTGTCATTCACCGTTTTCGTTAAGCCGAGTGCAGAGCCGCGCTTGCGCGAGCTTTGCCGAGGCGAGAAAACGAAGAAAAAAATTCACCGTTTTCGTTAAGCCGAGCATAGAGCCGAACTCGTTCGGACTTCGCCGAGGCGGGAAAGCGTCTGTTAATAAACAAACGGGTTCCGCGCCGCTTTTATTTTCGCGGCGTCAGGAGATCATCGAGAAATCGATCGACTTCTCTCCCGAATAGCGTCGTTTCAGTTCGCGCAATCCGGCGTGCTCGGGCGCCGCGAGCGCCGCATCGGCGGCGAGCACCCCGCCGGCCGCATCGCGCGTAAGTTGCAGAATCTGCACGTCGAGCGTCGGATTGGCTATCTTCAAATCAAAGGCCATACCGCTCTGCTGCGTACCGGCGATATCGCCCGCGCCGCGCAGTTTGAGGTCGAGCTCCGCAAGGCGGAACCCGTCGTTGGTCTGGCACATCGCGTCGAGCCGCGCCCGCGCCTCCTTCGAGAGTTTCTCGCCCGACATGAGGATGCAGTACGACTGCTCGGCGCCGCGCCCCACGCGCCCGCGCAACTGGTGCAGCTGCGACAGGCCGAAACGTTCGGCCGACTCGATGACCATCACCGTGGCATTGGGAATGTCCACCCCTACTTCGATCACCGTGGTGGAGACCAGAATGTGGGTTTCACCCCGCTGGAAGTGCGCCAGGGCCGCCTCCTTGTCTTCGGGTTTCATCCGCCCGTGCACCACGCCGACCTGGTAACCGTAGGCGCGAAAATACTCCTCGAGCACGTCGTACCCGTCGATCAGGTTTTTGTAGTCGGACTTTTCCGACTCCTCGATGAGCGGATACACCACGTACACCTGGCGTCCTTTGGCGATCTCGGAAAGCATGAAGCCGAAAACCGACAAACGGGCCGACTCGTAACGGTGGTAGGTCTGCACCGGGCGTCTTCCGGCCGGAAGTTCGTCGATCACCGAGACATCCAGATCGCCGTACACGCTCATGGCCAAGGTGCGGGGAATGGGCGTGGCCGTCATCACCAAAATATGGGGCGCATATCCGCTTTTTCCCCACAACTTGGAACGCTGCTCCACCCCGAAGCGGTGCTGTTCGTCGATCACCGCCAGCCCCAAACGGGCGAAAACCACCGTTTCTTCGATCAAGGCGTGCGTACCCACCAGAATATCCACCTGACCGGTGCGAAGGTCTTCGAGCAGTTGGCGGCGCTGGGGCCCTCGGGTCGAACCGGTGAGCAACGCCACCCGTACCGGCATGTCGGAGAGCAAACGGGACAAGGTACGGTAATGCTGCATGGCCAGGATCTCGGTAGGGGCCATCATACAGGCCTGGTAGCCGTTGTCCAAGGCCAGGAGCATGGACAGCAGGGCCACCATCGTCTTTCCGCTGCCTACGTCGCCCTGCACCAGACGATTCATCTGATAGCCGGTGGAGACATCGTGGCGGATCTCGCGCACCACACGTTTTTGCGCTCCGGTGAGTTCAAAAGGCATATGGTGGTGGTAGAACGTGTTGAACCGCTCGCCCACCTTGTCGAAGACGTAGCCCGTGAGTTTTCCCTGTCGGATGATCTTGCGCCGCAGCAGGGCCAGTTGCATGAAGAAAAATTCCTCGAACTTCATCCGGTAACGCGCCCGTGCCAATTCGTCGGCATCCTTGGGAAAATGGATCGCCCGGAGAGCTTCCCGGCGGGACATCAAACCTTCACGGCGCAGGACTTCCCCGGAGAGCGTCTCCTCCACCCGAGGCAAGGCCACCTCCAGCAGGGAAGCCACCGCCAGGGCGATCACGCGGGAAGTTACTCCGCTCTTGTGCAGTTTTTCCCCCGAAGGGTACACCGGCACCATCGCCGAGAGGGGCGAGGAGCGATGTTGTTCGAGGGTTTCCATCTCGGGATGGGGAATGCTGTACCGCCCGGCATAGAAGGCCGGCCGGCCGAACACCACGTACTGCTGTCCGGTAACGAGGTTTTTCTTCACCCAGGGGAAACCTTTGAACCAGACCAGTTCCACCCGTCCGGTGGCATCGTAAAAATCGGCCGTCAGGCGCACCGTCCGCCCGCCTTGCTTTACTTCGTTCACCGGGCCGAGACGCCCGACGATCTGTACATCGGCATCGGCCTGGCGGATCTGCGAAACGGTATAGTAGCGCGTCTTGTCGATGTAGCGGTACGGGAAAAAATTGAGCAGGTCGCCGGCATTGAACACCCCCATTTCCGACTTGAGCGCTTCGGCACGCCGAGGGCCTATCCCCTTGAGGTATTCGACCGGGGTGAGAAACACATTGCGATCTGCTGCATCCATGGTACAAAAATAGGGTAAGGCGAGCGCAGCGGCAAGGGGGAAAACGAAGTTTTGCCCAAGACGCGGCCGAGCCGCATCCTGTTTTATCTAAAAATAATGAAAAATCACTCCGGCTTTTTCAAAGCGGCGCGGGCGAGCGAATCGACCGTCTCGCGTGCCTGAGCGAGCGAACGAACTCCCTCCAGACGCATCACCAAAGCCTTACGGCCGTCGCGCTGGGGTTTTTCCTCGAAACGGCAGCGGTTGCCCTGGGTACCTCCCCAAGCCAGGATGGACGAAAAGACCTCCGAACGGTAATACAGCGAAGCGCTGTCGGAAGGGAAATGCGCACGCAGGATACCTTTCTTGATCACCAGTTTCTCAAACCCGAGCTCCGAGGCCTCCCACTTGAGACGGATCGAGGACAGCAGATCCGTTACCTGGGGCGGAAGCGGTCCAAAACGGTCGCGCAGCTGCGCGGCGAAGTCCTCCAACTGCCCGTCGGTCTTCAATCCGGACAAGGTATTGTACAACCGCAAACGCTCCACGCTCGAAGATACATAGTCGTCCGGGATGAGCAGTTCGAAATCGGTATCCAGCTGGGTGTCCGGTGCGACAAACGACAAGGTATCGTTGCTTCCCCCTTCCCCGGCGAATACGTCGGCGAATTCCTCGTGGCGAAGCTCCTCGACAGCCTCCGAGAGGATCTTCTGGTAGGTGTCGAACCCGATGTCGGCGATAAACCCGCTTTGCTCGGCACCCAACAGGTCGCCCGCCCCACGGATTTCCAGGTCCTTCATCGCGATGTTGATCCCCTGCCCGATGGCGGAATACTTCTCCAAAGCCTCCAAGCGGTGCCGGGCATCGTCCGTCATGGCGGAATACGGCGGAGCAATGTAGTAGCAATACGCATTTTTGTTGCTGCGCCCCACCCGTCCCCGAAGCTGGTGCAGGTCGGACAGGCCGAACTGATGCGCGTTGTTCACCAGGATGGTATTGGCGTTGGGGATGTCCAGCCCGCTTTCGACGATGGAGGTGGACACCAGCACGTCGTAACGGCCCTCCATAAAGTCGAGCATGCGTTTTTCCAGTTCCTCGCCCTTCATCTGCCCGTGTCCCACCACGATGCGGGCATCGGGTACCAATTCCTGCACCAGGGCAGCCACTTCGTAGATGTTCTCGATGCGGTTGTGGATAAAGAACACCTGCCCGCCCCGGGCCAACTCCCGGGCGATGGCATCGCGGATCAGTTCCCGGTCGAAGGTAACGACCTGGGTATGGATGGGATGCCGGTTGGGCGGCGGGGTGGCGATCACCGAAAGGTCGCGGGCGGACATGAGTGAAAACTGGAGCGTACGCGGAATAGGGGTAGCCGTGAGGGTGAGGGTATCGACGTTGGTGCGCAGGGTTTTGAGTTTGTCCTTGACCCCCACGCCGAATTTGTGTTCCTCATCGACGATCAGCAGCCCCAGGTCCTTGAACTTGACGTTTTTCCCCACGATCTGGTGCGTGCCGATGAGGATGTCGATCTTCCCTTCGGCCAGGTCCTTGAGGATGGCCGCCTTTTCCTTTGGACTGCGGAAACGGTTCAGGTAGTCCACCCGCACCGGCATCCGTTTGAGCCGGGAAGCAAAACTGCGGTAGTGCTGGAAAGCCAGGATAGTCGTAGGCACCAGCACCGCCACCTGTTTGGAATCGCAGGCCGCCTTGAACGCCGCACGAATCGCTACTTCGGTCTTGCCGAAGCCCACGTCGCCGCACACCAGGCGGTCCATCGGACGGTCGCTCTCCATGTCGGCCTTCACCGCCTGGGTCGCCTTGAGCTGATCGGGAGTATCCTCGTAGATGAACGAAGCCTCCAGTTCGTTCTGCAGGTAGGTATCCGGAGAAAAGGCATATCCTTTGACCGCGCGGCGGGCGGCATAGAGCTTGATCAGGTCGAAAGCCACCTGCTTGACCCGCTTCTTCGCCCGGTCCTTGAGTGCCTTCCACGCCCCCGAGCCCAAACGGTCCACCCGAGGTTGGGAAGCCTCCTTGCCGCTGTACTTGGCGATCTTGTGGAACGAGTGGATGCTCACGTACAGGATGTCCCCTCCGGCATAGATCAACTTGACCGCCTCCTGAAGCCGTCCGTCCACGTCGATCTTCTGAAGGCCGCCGAAACGCCCGATCCCGTGGTCGATATGGGTTACGTAGTCGCCCACCTCCAGCTCGGCCAACTGGGAGAGGGACAAAGCCTGCGACTGGGTGTACTGACGGGGCACGGCATAGCGCTGGTAACGCTCGAAGATCTGGTGGTCGGTGTAGCAGGCCAGCGAAGCGGATGCGTCGGTAAAACCTTCGTGCAACTCCCCCTCGATCGCCTCAAAACGGACCTGACGGTCCACGTCGGCAAATATGTCCTTCAGTCGGCGGATCTGCGTATCGTTGGCGCAAAAGATGACATTGGACAGCCCCCGTGCCGAACCTTCCGAGAGAGTTTGGCCCAGCAGTTGGAAATTGCGGTGGAACACCGCCTGGGGGACGATCCCGCTATCCAACTCGCACGCCCCTTCGAAAAACGGACGCTGGGAGAGTTCCAGCACCCGGTGGCGGGCGAAACCCCGGCGGAATTCCCCTTCGTCCAGGAACAGTTCCTCGGGCGGAAGATGCTTCAACGGGCTGTTTTCCTTCAAAGCCGAAAAATCTTCCCGGGCCTTTTCCATCCGTTTGCCCACCAAAGCGGCACAGGCCGGGATGTTGTGCGCCAGCACCAAGGTGCCTTCGGGGAGAAAATCAAAGAAACTGCGGTATTCTTTTTCCGTCTCGAGGGACGGCTTGAGGTTTCCCATCACCGAAAAAGAGGGACGGCTGCCCTGGGAGAGCTGCGTCTGGAGGTCGAAAGGCCGGATGCTCTCCACCTGATCGCCGAAAAACTCTACCCGGTACGGCGTGTCGGCGCTGAAGGAGAAAATATCCACGATGCCTCCGCGCACTGCATACTGCCCGGCCGAAAAGACGAACTCCGCCCGCTCGAAACCTTCCCCCTCCAGGCGCTCGACCAAACGGTCGATGGGCAGGGTATCGCCCACCGCGATCTCGAAGGTGCGGGAGACGACTCCCTGGCGGGAAACCACCTTCTCGAACAAAGCCTCCGGATAGCTCACCACACAGCACCCCCCGGCGGAAGAAGCCAGGGCGGAAAGCGTCTCGCCGCGCAGCAGCACATTGGCATTGTCCACCTCCTCGCTCTGATACGGGCGGCGGTACGAAGCGGGGTAAAACAAGGCGCGGTCCTCGCCACACAGATAACGCAGGTCGCCGTAGGCATACCCCGCCGCTTCCTTGTCTGCACACACCACCAGCAGGTGCGTTTTGAGTTGGCCCAACAGCTGCGCCGCTGCCACATAGAGCCACGACCCGACATAACCCTTCAAGCATACTTTCGCTTGCGGCGAAGCGGAGAGCGCCTCTTCCAGGCGTTTGTAATTCTCTCCCCGGGCCACGCGCCGCACGATCTCTTCTTTTTCCAATGCCGACTAAAAGTAAGTAGGACAAAGATACGCCACCGACGATTATTATAAAAACATTCACACCTGCGTGGGGAGAAAAAAACTATCTTAGCCCCCATCAAAGGCGCAAGGCAAAGCGCCTCTCACTGCTATGGTCATCTACCTCACCCTGACGATCGCCCTTCTGTCCGGCCTCTATGCCTACCGCTATCTGCGCAGGGCTACCTCCCCGCGCACCGCCCAGCGGATCTACGCCGCCATGGGGCTGGCTGCCCTGCTTTACGTCGGGATCTCCCTGACCGGCGAACTGTCGCTCTACACCGCGGCCCGGGCCATGGCCATCGCGGTGCTCTTTTACGCCTGCGCCACCCTGCCCTTGTGCATAGGCGCTGTCATCGACGACCTGTACCGCCTCTTTCGCCGCTCCACTACCGGAGCGTGGCCTTCCGCACCCCTTAAAGGGTTGTTTCTCCTCTCGTGCCTTTTGGCCCTGGCCGGCATCGCCACCGTAGTGGAAGGCATCCTGCGGGGAAAGACCGACTACCGGGTCGAGGACTTCGTGATGGAAAGCCCCCGGGTGCCGGAAGGTCTGGACGGACTGCGGATCGTACAAATCTCGGACCTGCACCTGGGTTCGTTCCGCCCGGACGACCGCCACCTTCCCCGCGCTTTCGAGATGATCGCGGGACTGCAGGGCGACATGATCGTACTCACGGGCGACATCCTCAACGACAACTCGGCCGACATGCTTCCCTGGATGGACTACCTCTCGGCCCTGCACGCCCCATCGGGCAAATATGCGGTGATCGGCAACCACGACTACTGCGAGTACGACCACAGCCTCACCCCCGCCCAACGGGAAGCGCAGATGGATTCGCTGCACAGCTATTACCGCCGCGCAGGGTTTCAGGTATTGGACAACGCGCACGTGCCCATCGTCCGGGGCGGCGACACGTTGTATCTGGCTGGTGTGGAAAACTGGGGCACGGGGCCCTTCCCCGCCCGGGGCGACCTCGGGAAAGCCCTCGAAGGCATTCCTGCGGATGCGTTCATCGTCCTGCTCTCGCACGACCCCTCGCATTTCGAGCGCATCGTGTCCCACTACCCGACCTTTGTCGATCTGACGCTCTCCGGACACACGCATGCCATGCAACTGGCCTTCCGTCTGTCGAAAAACCGGCAATGGAGCCCGATCCAATACCGCTATCCCTACTGGGCAGGCCCCTACCGGGAAAACGGCCGGCAACTCTACGTCAATCGGGGCATCGGCTACCACTTCTTTCCGGCGCGCGTAGGGATGCGTCCGGAGATCACGTGCATCACCCTGCGCCGTTCGGAGGGAAGTTCCGAAAATTAGAAAAACTTTTCGCGAAGAGCCGGCGGGATTTGCTGCATCGCGCCCGGACGGGTACATACGAACGAAGCCAGTTCAACACCCAGTTCATGGCAGCGTTCCAAACGCTTTCCCCCGAGCAAACCGGCACAAAAACCGGCGGTAAAGGCATCGCCCGCCCCCACCGTATCGGCGATCTCGATAGCAGGAGAGGACTTCCGGGAGATTTCCCCATCGGAGCAGACCACCAGACTTCCCTGCCCGCCGCAAGTGAGCACCACAAGGCGCAGGCCGAAACGGGCGAGAAGTTCCCGGCATTTTTCCTCGCGGTCCCCCGCTCCGGGCAGCCACATTCCGGCGAGAACCTCCAGTTCCTCCTCGTTCACTTTCACCACATCCGAAAGCCCGAGCAAGCGCTCGATCAATTCCCGCGAATAAAAATCCTGCCGCAAGTTCACATCGAACACCCGGCAAGCTGTCTTCCGCCGGGCAACCACCTGCAAAAATGCCTCCAGGCTGCGGGCCGTCTCGGTGCTACGGCTGGCCAAGGTCCCGNNCCGCCATAGCGGCTTCCGCCTCCGTAAAGCGCAGATGATCCCACGCTACATCCGCCCGAAAGCGATACGTCGGCACCCCGGCCGCATCGGTCTCCACCTGTACGCTTCCGGTGGGATAATCCGTCTGCTGCACATCGGCATCGAGCCCCGAAGGAGCCAAGCGCTGCAGGATCTCCCGTCCCAACTCATCGCGTCCTACGGCGGTGAGCAAGCGGGCCCGATAACCGAGCTGCGCCATGTTCCATGCAAAATTGGCCGGAGCTCCACCCAAACGTTTCCCCTGCGGGAAGACGTCCCAGAGGATCTCCCCGATGCTAACCACTGTCTTTTTCATCGTTTCTTACACGCTTTTTACCATCCGTACGGTCCTTTCTCTCACAGTGCCTGTCCGCCGTCGGATTGCTGCTCGACCCAGATCAGTTTCGAGGTATCGTAGCCCCGCTCCCGGGCGCAGGCCAACAAATGCTCGAGCGTTTTCTGAGGCAGATAAGGCGTACGGGCCAGAATCCACAGATACTTGTCGCTGCTGCTGCCTACCAAAGCATAGGAATAGTCCTCCCCGAGTTCCATCACGTAATAGTCCGCATAGAACCACAGAAAGAACGACACCTCCAGCTTCCCGGGATGTTTCAGGTCGGGAATGCGGGCTTTTCCGTGAGCCAAGTGCCGTTTTCCATTCCGGAAACCGCTGTTGGTAACCTTCACCCGGTTTTCGCCCGTACGCTCGTATTGCGTCGTTACGTTGTCCATGCCCCGCTCGAAACGGTGGTCGAACCGGGCGATCTCGTACCATTGCCCCATGTAGCGGTCGATATCCAAATCTTCGACCGTCCGCTCGCGGGGCACATATCGATGTTCTGGGCCTTTTTCCATCTTGTTTTCACTTTTTTACGGCGCGAACCATCCGGTCGCACCCGTTAATATCCTGGAATACTTCTACCTCCGCAAAACCCAAGCCGGTCAACAACTCTGCCGTCTGCCGGCCGAATGCCCGGTTGATCTCGAAATACAGCCTTCCCCCTGCCGCCAGCCCTGCGAGGGCAAACCGTCCGATAGCCCGGTAAAACCGCAAAGGGTCTTCGTCCGGGACGAACAAAGCCAAGGGTGGCTCATACCGCCGTACATTGTCGTGCATCTGTGCCCGTTCACTCTCCCGCACATACGGAGGATTGGACACCACCATATCGTAAGTCCCCAAAGCCGTCCATGCATCCTCCTGCAGGATATCCGCCTGACGAAACTCCACTTCCGCTCCCAAACGCCGGGCATTTTCCCGGGCAAGAGCCAACGCATCGGGGCTCACATCGAGCGCTTCGACTTTCCATGCAGGTCGCGCCAAAGCCAGGCTCACGGCGATCGCTCCGCTTCCCGTGCCTACATCCAACACCCGAGCCGTCCGCATGGCGTTTTCCCGCAGAACCCGATCGACCAATTCCTCGGTCTCACCCCGGGGGATGAGCACCCGGGCGTCCACCGAAAATCTGCGCCCGCAAAACATCTGCTCACCGACGATGTGCTGCAAGGGGCGCCCCGTGAGAAGCTCGTCCTCGATACGGCGAAGGCGCCCGGAATCCTCCCCGGACAGTTCCCGGTCTTTTTCCATGGCGTAACGCAGCCGGCCGATCCCCAAAGCGTGCTCCACCGAACGGAAAAACAGCGCCTGGGCTTCCTGTGGAGGATACAACCCAGCCAAGGATGCGACAAACTCCTTCCGCCACTGCGACAACGTCATCCTTTCTTTCATACTTTCTTCTCAAAGGTACTTTTTTCGCCCGAAAAAAAGGACAAAACACCCTGAAAAAAATAGCGTTTTCTCAACGGGTGTGCTCCCGCATTCTCCGGCACACGCCTCAATAATTGTCGCGTTTGGGTTCAAAATATGCCTGAGGGTGCTCACAGGCCGGGCATTTCCCGGGTGCTTTCTTTCCCCGGAAGACAAATCCGCAATTGCGGCACTGCCATTCGATTTCCTCCTCGCGCTCGAAGACCGTACCGGTTTCCACACGTTCGAGCAACCTGAGGTAGCGACCCTCGTGGAAGGCTTCCACCTTGGCAATGTTCCGCCATGCGGCAGCGATCTCGGCAAAGCCTTCCTGCTGCGCCACGTCGGCAAAGACGGGATACATGTCGGCCCATTCTTCGTGTTCGCCGGCTGCGGCGGCCTTAAGGTTTTCGAGCGTTGTGCCGATCACTCCAGCGGGATACGAAGCGGTGATTTCGACCATCCCCCCTTCGAGAAACTTGAAGAAGCGTTCGGCGTGTTCCTTTTCCTGCTCGGCAGTTTCCTCAAACACGGCCGCGATCTGTTCGTAGCCCTCCTTGCGCGCTTTCGATGCGAAAAATTTGTAACGAGAACGCGCCTGCGATTCCCCAGCAAAGGAGATCAGGAGATTTTTTTCGGTTTGTGTTCCTTTCAGATTCATGGTTTTTTCAGATTTGGTGATTGTGGGACAAATGTAAACATCCCCGGCGTATTTTCCACCAAACCGGCGATTAATTTCTTCCCTTTCCCTCCTTGGCTTCTCTTTCCGAAAATGCCTGCCCGACAAAAACATGCAATAAAATTTTCCTTTTTGTTTTTTTCCCGAAAAACTCCCTATATTTGGAACAGAACATTCGAAAATACATACTGCCATGAAAAGACTACTGTTTTTAACCCTGCTTACCGTCATGACGGCTCCCGTGTGGGGACAAACCTGGGAACATGAAGATACTACCGGCCGCCATCCTTTGACCTATCACATGATCCTCGAGAAATTCCGTCCCGGAGTGGTTACCTATTCCGACGGATCGACCTCGACCGCCATGCTGAACTATTGTGTGATCACGCAGGATCTGGTATTTGCCCAAAACGGGACGATCTATCTGGTGGACCATCCCGAAAAGATCGCCATGGTAACGATCGACTCCTTGACCCTGGTGCCCAAGACTCCCGGCAAAGGGGAACTGATCGAAGCCATCTTCCCGGCCAAGGACAATGGACTGTACGTGGAACACATCGGCACGGCCACACCTGAAGAACGCACCGATGCCTACGGAAGCGTCATCCCCAACAACAACTCCAACCTGCGTTCTACCACCAGTTACGGCAACTTTGCCTTGATGCCGACCATGCCTCACGACATCGATGTAAAACTGATGTACGACTATTACATTTCCCGCAACGGTGAACATATCCCCTTCCGGACCCAGCGCGACATCCAGAATGCCTTCCCGGACAAAGCCTCCGGACTGAAAGCCTTTCTGAAGAAAAACAAAAACCGTCTCAAAACCCGGGAAGACTACATCGAGGTGTACAAATACTGCATCGGAGAATAAAAAAACCTGACATTTTGTCAGACTACATTGAGGGTTATTCCGTAACTTTGTGTTCGGACTAACCCTTTTCCATTTACCCTATGGCCATCGACATTCAGGAAATCAAGCAGCGCTTCGGCATCATCGGCAATTCTGCGGCGCTGAACCGGGCACTTGAGAAAGCCGCCATCGTCGCCCCCACCGACATTTCGGTACTGGTAACGGGCGAGAGCGGCGTGGGCAAGGAAAACATTCCCCGCATCATCCACTCGCTTTCCTACCGCAAACACAAACCCTACATCGCCGTAAACTGCGGAGCGATCCCCGAAGGGACCATCGAGAGCGAACTCTTCGGGCACGAGAAAGGTGCTTTTACCGGAGCGGCCGGCGTGCGCAAAGGCTACTTCGAAGTGGCCGACGGGGGGACGATCTTCCTGGACGAAGTGGGCGAACTGCCGCTGATGACCCAAGTCCGGCTGCTGCGCGTGCTGGAAACGGGAGAATTCATGAAGGTAGGCTCGTCCCAGACACAGCGCACCGACGTGCGCATCGTCGCCGCCACCAACCGCAACCTGATCGAAGCCATCGCCCAGGGACGTTTCCGCGAGGACCTCTACTACCGGCTCAACACGGTCGAAATATCCCTTCCGCCCTTACGCGGCAGAAGAGAAGATATTTATTTGCTGTGGCGAAAATTTTCGGCCGATTTTTCCGAGAAATACAAAATGCCACCGGCCCGTCTTTCGGACGACGCCATCGCGTTTATCCAGTCGTACGACTGGCCGGGAAACATCCGCCAACTGCGCAACTTTACCGAACAACTTTCCATCATGGAATCCAACCGGTACGTAGATGCCGCCACGGCCGCTTCGTACCTGCCGGCAGCACCGCCTTCGGGCAGCTACCTGCCGCAAAAAGTAAGCGACCAAGCTCCGCACAACGATCCGCAGGTGCAACTTCTGGCACATTCGGTAGGCGAACTCCGTGCGGAAGTCTCCGACCTAAAAAGGCTCGTCGCTTCGCTGCTGGAAAACAATCGGCCAAACGATTTTTTCAAAAATCTCGTGGCGCAGGCCCCAGCCGCCTTGCCGGGTCCCAAAACGGAGGATCCCCTCCCGGATGCGCACTCTCTCCCGTCTATCCCGGCGGAAAAAGTGATCGATCTGGGCAATTATGAGGAGCATCCTGAAGCCGAAAAAGAAGAAGAACCGCTCGCCCTGGAAAAGAACGAAATCGAGATGATCCGCAAGGCACTCGAGCGGCACCGTTCCAAACGCAAGGACGCTGCCCGCGAATTGGGCATATCCGAGCGTACCCTGTACCGGAAAATCAAACAATACGGTCTGCAATGAGACTGACTCTGCTGGCCGTCGGATATACGGATTCTCCCGCGCTGAAAAGCCTCACGGCGGAATACGGAAAACGCCTGCAACGCTTTGCCGACTTTTGCATCGAGGAACTTCCCGATGTAAAGAACGCCCGAAACCTCTCGGAGGCGGAACAGAAAATCCGGGAAGGACGCGAGCTGCTGGCCCGAATCCGCCCCGAAGACGTGGTCGTCCTTTTGGACGAAAGGGGGAGTTCGTTTACTTCCACCGGTTTTGCCGACTACCTGCAAAAACAGATGAATGCAGGTGTACGCCGATTGGTGTTCGTGGTGGGCGGGCCGTATGGCTTTTCGGACGAGGTTTACCGCCGGGCCAACGGGAAGGTAAGCCTCTCCCCGATGACTTTCTCGCACCAGATGGTCCGGCTCTTCTTTACCGAACAGCTATACCGGGCTTTCTCCATCCTGAACCATTTGCCGTATCACCATCCGTAAAAGTCCCTGAGGAAGGCATACAAGCGGGCAGGCGGGGCGCAAA
>DCEW01000051.1:47454-48428 GCA_002314265.1 Flavobacteriales bacterium UBA1820 | reverse complement strand
GATCATCTGACGCAGCGGATGCTTTACATGGCGGACCGCTATGTCTATGAAAACATCTTCGATGAGAAATGTCAGAGAGCAATCCGCAAACTGCAGGAGCATGGCGGCCGGTTGTCGCACAGCAAACTTCTGCGGCTTTTGCACGAGTCTGCGGACTCCATGAAGAAAATCGCAGAAACCCTGCAGGAAAAAGGCACTGTTCAGGTAGAATATGACTCTTCAGTCAGACCTGCGGCAAAAATATACCGGCTTGTGGAATGATTCACAAAAAACAATGTGAACGGTCCAGGGCTTCCCGAAAAAAAAGATGCAAAATGCCGGGAAAAGTGAAGGAAAAAAGTGTGAATAGCAGAATGAAAAGAGAAGAACAGAAAAAAATAATAATATATATATTTACCCTCAAAATATATTATTTTTCTTCTGTTTTTTTTAGCTTTTCACCACTTCACAGCTGTTCCCGGACTTCTTTCTTTTTTTCATTTGCATATAAAGAGCCGTGAAAGCCGTGAACAACATTTTTGAAAGGATTTTTATGAAAACAGAAGATCGGCACATTAAGACATGTTCCGAATGCAAATTTTTTGATTCCAGAGGCAAAGGCTCCGGCAGTATTTGCCGCCGCCACGCACCGTCAACTGTCAGGTATGCACATTCCCCGTACATAGAGTGGCCGGTCGTCAAGGATGATGACTGGTGCGGTGAGTTCAAACACAAAAAGTAAAGGAAAACAGCCATGTCCGTTTATGCTAACGCGGCAGATGTGCTGCCGTCCGAACTGCTCAAGGCGGTTCAAAAGCATTGGCGCGGTCTGCTTTATATCCCTCCGGTGAACTACAAGTCAAAGGCAGACAAGAACTTCGTGCAGAACATGGTTGCCTCCGGCACTCCCATCGGCGAGGTCGCAGATATGGTCGGACTCACCCCACGGCGGATTTATCAGATCCAGAAGAAAAACCGGGAATAGCCGATGCACT
>DCEW01000051.1:45163-47402 GCA_002314265.1 Flavobacteriales bacterium UBA1820 | reverse complement strand
CCAGAGTCAACGGTTCCCCCCTTAAAAGGGATTTTTCGAGGGCGCGCGGAAGGAGTCGGCGTTATAAGCAGACTTGCTTGCCGGTGATAAAATTTTTATGATCGTTGATTATCAAGAGGTTGCAAAAGTGAAAAATCGCGATTTTTACAGTAAAAAAGACCATCGTAAAATGGCTGTTTTACGGCTCTGAAAGACGAGCGGGAGCGGCTCTGCCTCGCCAGAGCTCTCCCTAAAACGCGTTCCCGGGCACCACCAACGCGCAATGACGCGGAAGACGGGTCAGCGCAGGGACGGCACGGTAAAACGCGGTGGCGGGGCGTTTCTGTGCAGTCAGAACGGCAGTAGTGGTAAAAAAGCAGTCTCAACAACGATCAAGCAGGAATTTCCAGGCAGGAACAGCCTGTATATCACCATCAAAGACGGCTTCTTCCTCCCAGGTGACGATTATTTTCTTTGATACGCCTAAATAATCGGCAGCTTTGCGGAAAGATGCCAGTTCACGCTCCAGCGTTGCGGGTGCTGACATTGTGAAGCAGATCTGAACCAGTTGCTTTTCTTTTGTAACGGGATCATACACAAGAAAATCAATTTCATTTCCACCGCTCTTGGTTATGATATACGTCAGATGGTATCCCTTGCGGTGTAAATGAAGAAATACAAGGTTTTCCAAAAGATGTCCGTGGTCACCGGCGGGATTAAGTGACATTGCCCGGACAAGACCGATATCCACGGCATAATATTTGGCTGGGTTCCTTTTTTGCCGGGTCAAGGAACGATCCTCCAACTCGACCTTAAAGAAAAGATACGCATCGCAAAGGTATTTTATGTATGTCTTTACGGATTCCCAATCCGAGCGAATACCTCTTGAGGTCAGATGGTCAAGTATACCGGAGATGGACAGTCTTTCCCCAACAGCATTAAAGATGAATTGAGCAACCGCATCAACGGCATCCATATTGCTGATGTTATATCGTTCTTTGACATCGCGGGAAACAACAAGAGAATACTGCTCCTGCAATGCACGATCACGATCAGGCTCATCTGTCTTCTGAATTTCCGGCATACCGCCCCACTGGAAATACTGGTTCAGTGCGTATTGGATTTTTGACTTTTCCACATCGCAAATGTACTCTGGGATTTGATCGAGATAATGGTGATACCGAATAAACTCTTCCAATGAGAATGGAAGTACCTCAACATTCATTGAACGACCACGCATTGAGGTAGAGAGATCCTTGGCAATCATCTTTGACGAAGACCCCGTCAGAGAAAACTGTATTTTTTCGCTGTCGATGGCACGTCGGACAAAAAACTCCCAGTCTGGAACGTTTTGGATCTCATCGAAGAAGAAATAACACAGTTCATTTCTGTTATTAGGAAAGCGTTCGTAATAGATGTCGAGAACCATCTGAAAATCATCGACAGAGAATCCGCGCAAACGTTCATCCTCAAAGTTGATGTAAAGCAGGCGATCACGGGGGATTCCGTTTTTCAATAGCTCGGTCATGTACTGGTAGCAACGGTAAGTCTTACCACAACGGCGAATCCCGACAAGTATTGTTGCTCGACCTTCGACAACAGGATATCGGCATGTTCGCTGAATCAAAGCGGGCATCTCTCGCAGATAAAAACGGTTAATCAATTCTCTGAGGATGCTTTTCATTCTGACCTCCATGGGGTTTTATGTGTTAAATATAACACAAAACGAAAGTTTATCAAGTCGGGATTGGAAAAAGTAGCGAAAGTTTCTCGGATGTACCCTTAAATGCTGCGGTATTTGTTGATGGATATATCCATGAAAAACAGACACAAACTATTGAAGGAAGCCGTTTTTCGGAGAAATTCAAGCAGAAACACTGCTTTGCTCACACATTTCCCGAGTGATTTTTTTACTCCTCGTAGAGATTTTGCTGGGGGAGTTTGGAACACCAGTCCAACGAAAATCCTTGCAAATCTAATATTGAAAATCAGAATTGCAAGAAAAATGCATCAGCCATGGATGCGAAAACGCAAGCAAACATTGCAAAGATGGATCCATCTTTGCGCCGTTTCCAATGGGAACCATAACCTTTAACAAACCAACCTGAAAGGACAAAACAACATGCAAATCGAAATGATGCCCATTACGGAGATCCATCCGTATGAGAAGAACCCGCGCTTCAACGACGGCGCGGTGGAGGCGGTCGCCAATTCGATCAAGGAATTCGGCTTCCAGCAGCCGATTGTCGTGGACAAGGAT
>DCEW01000051.1:0-45141 GCA_002314265.1 Flavobacteriales bacterium UBA1820 | reverse complement strand
AAAGCGGCGGAACAGCTCGGTCTTACGGAAGTTCCGGTGGTAATCGCGGAAAACCTCACACCGGAACAGGTGCTGGCATACCGGATCGCGGACAACAAGACCGGCGAGATTGCGGAGTGGAACTACGACCTTCTGCCGATCGAACTGCGCGATTTGCAGGAAAAGGATTTTGACCTCTCGCTCCTCGGCTTCGACTCCGACGAGCTTGACCGGCTGCTGAACGGTGGCGCGAACGACACGGTCGCCGCCGGCGAGACCGATCCGGACGCGGTTCCCGAACAGCCGGACGAACCCGTCAGCAGGCGCGGCGAAATCTACCGCCTCGGCGGCCATCTGCTGATGTGCGGAGACGCGACGGACGCCGCCGATGTCGGCAAACTGACGGGCGACGCCGAAGCCGATTTGTGGCTCACCGATCCGCCTTACAACGTCGCCTACGAAAGTTCGAACGGACTCACCATTGAAAACGACGACATGAGCGATTCGGCGTTCCGCGAGTTTCTCAAAACCGCCTTCGGCAACGTCAAGGCGCGTCTCAAGCCGGGCGCGAGTTTCTACATTTTCCACGCCGACTCCGAGGGCTACAATTTCCGGGGAGCCTGCCATGACGTGTCGCTTCAGGTGCGTCAGTGCCTGATCTGGAAAAAGAACTCGTTAGTGCTTGGCAGACAGGATTTTCATTGGATTCATGAACCGATTCTCTACGGTTGGAAAGACGGCGCGGCACACAATTGGTATAACGACCGCAGTCAGACCACGGTCATGGAATACGACAAACCGCGCTGCAATTCAGTTCACCCGACCATGAAGCCAGTGGAAATGCTGATTTATTTGCTCAAAAACTCCAGTCAGCGCGACGAAATCGTGCTCGACACCTTTGGCGGTTCGGGAAGCACCTTGATCGCTTGTGAGCAGACCGGGCGAATCTGCCGTACGATGGAGTTGGACGAGAAATATTGCGACGTGATTCGCCGCCGCTGGGCAGAGTTCAAGTATGGCGAAGGGTGCAACTGGATTGAAAAAACGCCCCCGGCGGAACCGGAGGCGTGACGCATCATCTGGCGAAAAATCCTTTTTTCAGCATTCCATCGGCGATGTGCCAGTGAATGGAGCAGGTTTTCTCGAGAAACATTCGGTCGTGACTGATTAGGAGCAGTGCGCCCGCACACTCCGCCAGAGCCGCCTCCAAACAGCGGATCGACGGCAGATCCAGGTGATTGGTCGGTTCGTCCACCATCAGGACATTGGCGCGTACCATCATCATGCGGGAGAGCATGCAGCGCACTTTCTCGCCTCCGGAGAGTACGTTTACTTTTTTCAAGGCCTCTTCGCCGCTGAAGAGCATCCGCCCCAAGAAGCCGCGCACGTAGGATTCGTCGCGTTCCGCTTCGCTGCGGGCCCATTGACGCAGCCAGTCCACCAGGGAAAGGTCGTTGTCGAAATACCGGCTGTTGTCGGCCGGGAGGTAGGCCCGGGAGGTGGTTACTCCCCATTCGAAATGGCCGGCGTCGGGTTGGTCTTCTTCGGCCAGGATGTTGTACAGGGCGGTGGTAGCGCGCGAGTCGCGGGAAAGGAAGGCCACCTTGTCGCCTTTCTTGAGGTTGAGGTTCAGGTCGTGGAACAGCACCTGCCCGTCGAGGCTCTTGGTCAGCCCCTCGATGTGGAGCAATTGGTCGCCGATCTCGCGTTCGGCCTCGAAGATGATGCCGGGGTAACGGCGTGAGGAGGGTTCGATCTCGTCGATATTGAGTTTTTCCAGCATCTTGCGCCGCGAGGTAGCTTGGCGGCTCTTGGCGACGTTGGCCGCGAAGCGTTCGATGAACGCCTGCAGTTCCCGGCGTTTTTCCTCGGTCTTTTTGTTTTGCTGGGCGCGCTGGCGGGCAGCCAGTTGGCTGGACTCGTACCAGAAGGTATAGTTGCCCGAGAAGGTCTTGATCTTTTTGAAGTCGATGTCCACGATGTGGGTGGCTACGGCATCCAGAAAGTGCCGGTCGTGCGAGACGACGATGACGGTGTTGTCGTAGTTGGCCAGGAAATCCTCCAGCCAGCCGACGGTGTAGATGTCTAGGTCGTTGGTCGGTTCGTCGAGGATGAGCACGTCCGGATTACCGAACAGGGCACGGGCCAGCAGTACGCGCACTTTGTCCTTGGTCTCCAGATCGGCCATCATGGAGTAGTGTTTGTCCTCCGGGATGCCCAGCGAGGAAAGCAGTGAGGCGGCGTCGCTCTCGGCATTCCATCCGCCCATTTTTTCGAATGCATCGCTCAATTCCCCGGCGCGGATGCCGTCTTCGTCCGAAAAGTCGGGTTTGGCATAGACGGCGTCCAGCTCGGCTTTTATCTCGGAGAGGCGGCTGTTGCCCGAAATGACGGTATCGAGCACCGTACGGTCGTCGAAGGCATAGTGGTCCTGGGAAAGGACGGACATTCGTTTGTCTTTTTCCAGGGATACGGACCCGCTGGTGGGTTCGATCTCTCCGGAGAGGATCTTGAGAAAGGTGGATTTTCCGGCTCCGTTGGCGCCGATGACCCCGTAGCAATTCCCGGGGGTGAATTTCAGATTGACATCTTCGAAGAGGACCCGTTTGCCGAATTGGAGGGAAAGGTTGGATACCGTGAGCATGATAGGTGTCTTTTGGCTTGTATTTGAGATGGCGCAAAGGTAAGCAATCCCCCGGGATGAAAAAAATAACACATCTGCTGTAACCTTTTTGCCGTTTTTCCGGTCTAATGTTGTTGAAACGTCGGGAGGAGTATCCTTGCTGCGTTTGAAAGAAGATAATGAAAATAGGTTTTGCTATGAAAAAGGTGTTTTTTGCGGCTTTTGCCGCGGTTTTCGCTTTGTTGGCTGCCGGATGCAGTTGGAGTGCCGTGAACCGTTCCGGATGGTCGGAGGGGAATGCGGTTCAGTGGAAGGACACGACCCTTCTCGACGGCCAGTATGCCGGGGTGCGTGCCGCTCGGGTAGCGCAGAGCATTTTCCCGGTGCGTGTCCTTCCCGGTACATCGGATAGCGTGTCGGTAGAGTGCTACGTAGGTCAGATGAAGGTCAATGTCCCCGACTACAAGATCGATGTACGTCAGGACGGGGGTGTGCTGGAGATTTATCAGACACCCAGGGACGGAGTGGTTTGCCGACAGGCTTCGGGGTGCTACCTCGAACTGCGGGTGCCCGCCTCGGTGCGGGAGGTGGACATCCAGAGCGTCTCGGGCGGAATTTATGCCGAAGGGGTTTCTTTGGATCGCCTGAAGGCGCAGACGGTTTCGGGGGGAGTGAAAGTGAGCGGAGTGAATGCCGAGCAAATGAACTTGAGTACGGTCTCGGGAGGTGTAGAGCTCTCGCAGGTATGGGGAAAGTGGCTCACTTGCAAGACCGTCTCGGGCGGGATTCGCGCCGAGGCTTTGTCGGCCAACCAAATGGAGGGGGAAACCGTCTCGGGCGGAGTGAAAGTCTATTTGGAAGATTCGGCACAAGAGGTATCTTTGGAGAGTATTTCGGGCGGGATCGACGTGTACCTCAAAGGCGATCTGAGCCGCAACGGTTACGATTTGAATGCCACTTCGGGCGGAGTACGGGTGGCCGGGGTCGGTGAATCCCGGCGCCATTTCGAAAGCGAAGGCCAGAGCGGAGGAGTACACCTGAAGGCCACGACGGTTTCGGGCGGGGTCGATGTACGCTCCTGGTAGGAAGTGGCGGAGAGGAGAAAAGAAAGGATGTCAAACGCAAATACGAAAGAAGTGCGATGAAAAAGCTACTCTTGTTATTCTGCGCCCTGTGGATAATGGGAACCGTCGGGGCGGAGACGATCGAGAACAAAGTGTTTATCGATGCGGCTTATTCGGGGGTAACCACCATCAAGGTAGTGCAGCCGGTCTTGCCGGTGAGTGTGGTCAAAACAGACGGTGCGCAGACCAAGGTCGAGTGCCGGGTGGACTACATGGATATTCGGGAAAAGAATTTCAGCATCCAGGCGCGCAAGTCGGGTTCGACCTTGGAGATCTACCAAACGCTCCGCTCGGTGTCCATCCGCCGTGCGCAGGGCTATATCCGTATCGAGGCTCCGGCGGATGTGCGGGTGGTCGTTGTCAATGGAGTTGCGGGCGATGTCTCGTTGCAGGGGCTTCGTTTGGAGGGATCGGAAGTCTCGTCCGTTTCGGGGTGTGTGTCGCTGGTCGGCGTATCGGCGGACGACCTGTCGGTGAGCACGGTATCGGGCGATATGACCCTCAAGGGGATCACGTCTAACTTGGCCGTAGTGCGCACTACCTCGGGCAATGTTTCCCTGGCCGATTGTACGGGCAACAAGATCGATGTAACTACCGTTTCGGGTGATGTGCTGGCCAAGGGAAGCAAGACCGGGGTGGATTTTTCCCTGGTCGGAGCGTCCTCTACTTCCGGCAATGTGTGCCTGTTCATGGGACCCAAGGTCCGGCAGACGTCGATCAAATCCGTCTCGGGCGATCTTCGCCTTTACCTGAAGGGCGATCTGAAGTCGCATAGTTACTCGCTCAGCGGAGTGAGCAGCGAGATCGAGATTTCGGGTGTGGCGCGCGCCAGCCGCCGCCTGGAGTTGAACACTTCCGGAAACGGGGTTCAAGTGCGGGCCAATGCCGTTTCGGGCAATATATACGTGGGGGCGTGGTAAAAAGGTGACTTGCTCTGCGGTAAAATAAAAAATCCGGCAACGCCATGCGTTGCCGGATTTTTTATCGCTGCGCGGGGCTTTCCTGCCTGCAGCAGGTGTGCGTTAGAAAAACAGCTTCCATGCGATGGCGGCCATCCCGACGATCAGGCAGTAGACGGCAAACCATTTCAGCTGTGCGCGTTTTACCAGGGCGATCATCCAGCGGCAGGCGGCGATGCCCACCAGGAACGACACCAGAGTTCCCACCAGGATGACACCGGCGCCGCTTTGGGACATGTCGGCCGAGAGCCCTCCGTCCAGGATGTCTTTGGCGATCTGGCCGAAGATAAGCGGAAGCACCATCAGGAACGAGAAGCGGGCGGCGTCGCCTCGGTCTACCTTGCAGAGGACCGAAGTGGATATCGTCGTGCCGGAACGGGACAGTCCGGGCAGGATGGCCAAGGCTTGAGAGAGGCCGATGATCAGTGCGCTGGCGAACGACACTTTCCGGGTGGTGTCCCGGGCGCGGTCCGCTACCAGCAGCAGGGCAGCGGTGAGGATGAGCATGGAGCCGACCAGCAGGACGTTGCCTTCGAAGAGCAGGTCGATGTAGTCCATGAAGAAAAGCCCGGCGATCCCCGCTGGGATCATCGAGACGGCGATCATGGCCAAGTAGCGTGTCTGCTCGTTCCAACGGAATTCAAAGAGCCCTTTGAGCAGGTCCCAGATCGTTTTTCGGAAGACGACTACCGTCGCCAGGGCGGTCCCGACGTGGAGGTAGATGGTAAAGGCCAGTCCGGCGCTTCCTTCCATGTCTACTCCGAGGGCGGCTTTGGCCAGTTCCAGTTGTCCGCTGGAAGACACAGGCAGGAATTCCGCCAGTCCTTGGATGATGCCCAAAAGGATCGCTTGCCATAAATCCATAGTATAAAGAGGGTTAAGGGATTAAACGGGGTAAGAGGCTTTGCCGTGCGGGGACGATTTCCCCAATCCGGGGTGGGAGATGCTTTTCCGCCCTCCCGGCGGGACGTCCCGGGGTTATTTCTCTGCCGGGGTGTCGCTTTTCTTGCGCGGGGAGTAAAAGATGGCGATGATCTCGATCACGAATCCCAGGATGACGATCAGCGGTGCCCAGAAGATGCGCCGGCGGGAGAAGATCGCTTCGTTGAACTGGGTCAGGTCGGGGTCGTTGCCTCCGCTCATCAGGAGAAATCCCAGCAGGATGACGACCACTCCGGCCGCCATCAGGATGTAATTGTTCCGGGTGAAGAGAAAGGTGCTTTGCGAGGCTTTCATAAGGCGTGTGGTTTGTGTTTTGAAACGGGGGTTAGTAATACAGGTCTTCGGCGCGCATGCCGAGGAATTTGCGCACGGCCGTCCGGCCGCTGATCATCGTGATGAGCACCGAGATGACCACCAGGCCGCAGTACAAGGCTCCGATGAGCCGCAGGTCCAGTACGATCCGGTATTCGGGCTGCCACTGGTACAGGTAATATACGATGCCGGAGAGCAGGATCAGGGCGATGAAGGCGCTGATCAGTGCGCTGCCTACCAGGCGGTTGACAAAGGGTCGGCGGATGAACTTCGGGGTGGCTCCCACCAGCTGCATGGTCCGGATGGTAAAGCGTTTGGAATAGATGGTCAGACGCACCGAGTTGTTGATCAGCAGGATGGACACGACCAGGAACAGGATGGCGAAGGCACCCAGCCACAGGCTGATGGTGCGGATGTTGGAGTTTATTTCGTCCAGCATGATCCGGTTGTAGTCCACCGAATCGACGAAGTCGTTTTTCATCAGCATCGTGGCTACGGAATCGACCTGGCGGCTGTCGGCATATTCGGCGCGGAAAAATACGTCGATACGGTCATTGAGGGGGTTGTCCCCGACGAACTCGACGAAATCCTCGCCCAAGTCGTCCTTGAGGGTTTGAAGGGCATCTTCCCGGCTGACGAACTGGACACCTTTGGCGTAGGGAGCTACTTCGATGGCGCGGATGAACTGGTCGAGGTCCTGTTGTTTCACGCCGTCCTTCAGGGCGACCCCGACGGCGAAGTTTTCCTTGATGTGGCGGGTGAGGTTGTCCGTGGAGAGCACCAGCATCCCGATGAGGCCCAGGATGAAAAGCACCAGCGTGGTGCTGACCACTACCGATACGTAGGACGATTTGACCCGGCGGCGTTCGTATTTTTCTCTTTTGTCTTTTCTCATGCAGATGAGATGGATTCAGCGGCTAAATTACTAAAAAGGGCGCAATGTGTGGTCGTTGCGCCCTGTTTTTTTGTCTTTGGGAGGGAAGACGGGGGTTATTTCTTACCTCCGAACAAGCCCTTGATGGCGTCGACCGCCTTGTCTTTCAGGTTATCGGTCTGCTCCTTCACTTTTTCCTCGGCTTTTTCCTTGGCGGCTTCGGCGGCGTTTTTGGCGGCCTTTTCGGTTTCGGATTTCAGGTAGTCGGCCAGCGAGGGGCTATGATCCGGACCGTACGCGATGGAGTATTTCGGCGAAGTAGCTTCCCCGGTGATCAGCCCGGCAATGTCGAGCGTTTCGCCCACCGAGGTTTTCACCCCGAGGGAAGAGAGGGTCGAGACGGCCTTGTCGATCGTCTGGTTGATGCTCTGGGGCAGCATTGTACGGGGCACCTTCAGGTCGGTGGTCATGTCGAGGGTCATCCCTTCGAGGGCCATATCGCCGGCTAGGGTAGCTCCGATGCCGGCCAGTTTGAACGAAGTCGGGGCGACGGTCAGCCGGCCGTCGGTGATGGTATAGCTGAGGTTGAGGTCTTCCACCTTCGGGTCGTTTTCCAAGGCGGAGATCCCGAGGGCTTTTCCCAGCGTCTTGGTAAATTCGCTGTTCTTCAGCTGCAAACCTTGTGTGGACAGGGTGCCCTGGCTGTTCATCGTGGTGTACACCGGCTGCATCGCTGCGTCCAGGCGGGTGTTGAGTGCGATCGAGCCGCTGACCCGTCCGCTCACCGAAGAGGCTATCGGTGCCAAGGTCTTCACGCTGGTGAACATGGCGGCCATCTGTGGGATGTCGAGCCCGGAGAGCGAGAAGGTCATGTCGGCCAGGGCATTGTCCGCCTGGCGGGCGTCGTAGGAACCCGAAGCGTTTACCGTGCCGTCCGCTACGTGCATGGCGATGTTTTTCAGGTAGGCGATCTGGTCGTACAGGCCCAGGTGTCCCTGAACCTGGGAGAGGGCGATGGTGCCGTAGCTTACCTTTTTCAGGTCGAGTTGCGTGTCGAACCGGATGCCTTTGGGCAGGCGGATGGGCTGGGAGGCAGCCGTTTCCTCCGGGGAGGATTGCGCGACTTCCTGGGCAGCAGGGGTGGCGGTGGCGGTGCTGTCGGCCGGCAGGATGGAGGACAGGTCGAGGTTTTTCGAGGAGACATTCAGGTTGCCCTGCAGGGTTTGTCCTTTCAGGTAGTACCCGAGGTAGTTTTTCAGTTGTCCCGAAAGGGAAAGGTCGCTTTCACCGATCTCCAGGGCGAAAGAGCGAAGGTCGAGGGCTTGAGGCGAGAAGACCAGCTGTGCCGAGGGGATCCTTACCGGTTGTGCGACCGAGCGGGTGGCGTATTCCAGGTTTTGGATCGAGATGCTGCCGTCGGCCTTGAAGTCCTGGTAGTTGCCTTTTTCCAGGGTGGACATCCGGCCGGCGATCGAGACGTCGGCGAGGATCTTTCCGTCGATCCGGTCATCCTCCTCCAGCGGGATCACATCGCGCAGCGAGGCTACGTCGAGCGTGGTCTTCAGCGAAGCGCGGATGTCCGGATCGCTGATCGGGGTGGCAAGTTGCAGGGTGGCGGAAACCGGGCTGTCGGCTACTTTCATCGTGCATTTGGACATGTCGATGGTCAGGGCGTCGAGCGAGGTGCTCTGGGGCGAAGCTACCCGCAGGTCGATCTGGATGTCGTCGATCGATTTGGGCAGTTTGGGGTATTGGATGCGGCCGTTCTCGGCTTTGAGCAGCGCTTGGATAGCGGGGAAGGCATTTTCGCCGTAGGTGCCTTTGACGGTGGCATCCATCTCGAAGGTCCCTTCGGTTTTCACCCCGTCGAGCATCGAGGCGTATTGCGGGGGAAGCATCGAGAGCAGGGACGAGAACTGGGTCTTCCCGCTGCCCAGATGCAGGTCGATGTCCATGCCGCCGCCGTCCAGCAGACCGAGGGAACCTTCACACAACAGGTCGATGTCGTTCAGATGCAGGTTGTAGTCCTCGCCCTGCGTGTCGACTGTGAAGACCATTGCGCCCATGTCCATGTCCAGGGTGATGTGGCCCAGGATGCGGGCGTCCTTGATGTAGCGGGTACCTTCCAGGGCGAAGGTGAGCGTATCGATGGAGGTCTCGGTTTTCAGGGCAAAACGTTCGGAGCGCATTGCGCCGCTGCCCGAGTGGTTCAGGTTGCCGATATGCAGGGCCATCGACGAGGTGGAGTCGATGTAATCCACTTCGGCGCGGGAGATGCTGTATTTTTTCAGGTCGATGTTCAGCGCCAGGGCACTCGTGTCGGCCGGCTCGGATTCCTTTTCGTCCGAGGGTTTGACGATGTCGTAGTTGGCACTGCCGTCCTTGGCGGTGATCAGGTGGATTTGGGGTTTTTCCAGTCCGACGGCCCGGATGTTGGGCGTGCCGGAAAAGACGCTGGCGAGGTCGATCACGGCGTAGATCTTCGAAGCGCGGATCAGGGTGGTGCCTTCGAATTTTCCCGTGCCTTCGATGGCGAAGTCTTCGATGGCGAGGGTGAAGTTGGGGAAGTGGGAGAACAGCGAGAAGTGTACGTCCGAGGGATCGACCACGATCCGGGCGGTGAGCGATTCGTTGGCGGCCTGGAGGGCGGCGTCGACGATCTTGTCCTTGAAGAAATAGGGGATGGCGATCATCAGGACGATGAGCAGTCCGACGAGGGATCCTATGCCGATGGCTGCGATCTTGAATGCTTTCATTTTTGTATGGGGTATTGTGTTTTTTTCTGCGGCGTCGAACCGATTTTGGTCGGTGTGGAAAGTTACGGAGATTTGGGCCGGGATGGGTCTTAAAATGTCGTTAAAAAAAGATAAGAAATTAAATGGGAAAAAGTGGTGAAAAGTGGTGGGGATGTGGTGGAAATGTAGTAATTTTGAACGATAATAGATCGTATGTACCGTATACTCGAGACATTTGTCGTAAAACCCGATGCCAAAGGGCGTATAGCCCTGCCTTCGGCCCTGCGCAAGGCGCTGGGCGGAGAGGTGGCCGGCGGATTTTTTATCCGCCGCTCGATGCAGGAGACGTGTTTGGAGATGTACACGTCCCGCATGTGGGAGGAGGAGTTGGGCAAGATCCAGCGTTTGAATCCCTATGTGCGGGAGCACCGCGACTTCATCCGCCGTTTCATGGCGGGGGTGCGCTTTGTGGAGGCCGATGCGGTGGGGCGGGTGAATATCCCGGCCGACCTGGCTGTTTGGGCGCATTTCGAACGGGAGGTGGTGTTGTCCCCGGTGGGGAATTTCTTCGAGTTGTGGGATAAAGACCTGTACGAACAGGCACTCGGCCGCGGAGAGAGTTCCTATGCCGAGTTGGCAGAAAGATTGATGGGATCCGCCGGGAAGGAAGGTGATGGTTCCTCCCGGGAGATATGAATACGACGATGAGTTACCACGTACCCGTACTTTTGAACGAGTCCGTCGATGCTCTTGCGATCAAGCCCGACGGTGTGTACGTCGATGCGACGTTCGGCGGCGGCGGACACTCGCGCGAAATCCTTTCCCGCTTGGGGCAAGGCGGCCGTTTGTTCGCCTTCGACCAGGACAGCGAAGTGCCGGCCGGAGAGATCGACGATCCTCGCTTTACCTTTGTCGGGGAAAACTTCCGCTACATGTCCCGTTACCTGCGTTTTTATCGGGTGGAGGCCGTTGACGGCATTCTGGCCGATCTGGGCGTGTCGTCCCACCAGTTCGATACGGCGGGGCGCGGTTTTTCCATCCGCTACGACGGCCCGCTGGACATGCGGATGAACCCTTCGGGAGGGCTGACGGCGGCTCAGGTGGTCAATGAGTACGAGGCGGAGGCCTTGGCCGATCTTTTTTACCGCTATGGAGAGCTTCGCCAAGGGCGGGCTTTGGCTCGTCAGATTCTGAGGAAACGCCCCATTGCCACTACCGGGGAGTTGATGGCGGCCTTGGAGGGTTTTGCGGCACCGGGCAGGGAAAACAAGTTTTTCGCCCAGGTGTTCCAGGCGCTGCGCATTGCGGTGAACGACGAACTGGGGGCTTTGGAAGATTTCCTGACCCAGTCGGGGGAGGTCCTGCGCGAAGGAGGACGTTTGAGCGTGATCTCGTACCACAGCCTGGAGGATCGGCTGGTGAAGAATTTCATCCGCTCCGGGCGTTTTTCGGGCGAGGTGGAAAAAGACTTCTACGGCAATCCTCTGCGGCCCTTGCAGCCGGTGGAGCGCAAAGCGATCGTCCCTTCGGAGAGGGAAATGGCGGAAAACTCCCGCGCCCGCAGCGCCCGGCTGCGCGTGGGGGAAAAGGTAGCCGGGCAACACGATAAAAACGGAAAACGATGAATCCGCTCGATATTTTCGCCAAGTTCATCCGGGGTGATTATTTCACCGGCCGGATGTGGAAATGGACCGGACTGGTGGTGGTCATTGCCTTTGCCATGGTGTACAGTTCGGCTTCGATGGACCAGAAGGTGTATCGGATCAAGAACCTTACCGAGCAGAAAAATACCCTGGCCACCGAGTACGTGGAAATCCAGTCCCGGATCTCTCAGGTGAGGATGGAAAGCGGGATGCTCGAACGGTTTTCCGAGCAGGGGTTCAAACCGACCGACCAGCCGGTCAATATGATACAGGTGGACAAAAAGAAGTGATCGGATGATCGAACAGGGAACAGGACAGCCGACGGACGATCGGACGGAGACCCGACAGGGAGACCGTCTGCAGGGCGTTTCGTACCTGTGGATCGGGGTGATGGCGGTCGGATTTCTCGTGCTGCTGGCGGCTGTGGCGTTTTTTATGTTCCGTATCGCCGTTACGGGCGATGAACTCCGTCGCGAGGCGCGTTCCCGCCGTATCGAAGAACGCGAGGTGCCTTCCCGCTGGGGCAACATCTACTCCTCGGACGGGTATCTGTTGGCCTCGACCGTGTTGCGTTACGACGTGTATTGGGATACGGCCGTGCCTACCGACCAGACGTACAACGATACGAAGGACAAAAAGAACATCTCGGCCCTGTGCGATTCGATGGCCAAGTATTTCCCTACGCGGTCCTCGGCCGGATGGCGCAGGTATTTCGACGCGGCGCGCAAAAAGAAGAACCGCTATCTGCGGGTAGCGACCGATATTTCCCAAGCCGACCGGGATCGGTTGCTCACCTTCCCGATCTTCGAATACTATGCCAAGAAGACTTCGCCGGTGCGCAGCGGGCTCATCGTCAAGGATTACTCCAAGCGCATCAACCCCCTGCGGGGAATGGGCGACCGCCTGATCGGCTATTCGGACGACAACCGGGCCTATGTCGGTGCCGAGGGATATTACGTGCTTCAACTCAAGGGTACTCCCGGGGTGCGGATGATGCAGCAGCTCCGGGGCGAATGGAAGCCTTTGGCCGACGGGAACAAGCGCGACCCGGTCGACGGAAAGGACTTGGTGCTCACCATCGACGCCCGCATCCAGAACATCGCCCATGAAGCATTGCAGGAGCATTTGCTCAAATGGAACGCCGAGCGGGGTTGCGCCGTGGTGATGGACGTGAAGACCGGGGGTATCAAGGCTATGGTCAATCTGGGACGTATCGGGGAGGGACAGTACGCCGAGGTGCTCAACTATGCGGTGGGCGAGCGGAGCGACCCGGGTTCGACTTTCAAACTGATGTCTGTCCTGGCGCTTTTGGAAGAAGATGCCGCCGATACGGCGCAGAAGGTGGATACCGAACGGGGTATCTATACGATATACGGCCGCCATGTCCGGGATTACAAGGCGGGCGGCTACGGGGTGATTTCCCTTCGCAAGGCCTTTGTCAAGTCGTCCAATACGGGCATCGTCAAGACGGCTTATGAGGCTTTCAAGGACCACCAGGAGGATTTTATCGACCGTTTGTTCAAGATGCAGGTGGGGCAGAAGACGGGCATCGACATCGCCGGTGAACCCGATCCGTACGTCCCCGTGCCGGGATCGCCCAAATGGTCGGGGATTTCCATGCCTTGGGTGTCGTATGGATACGAGGTGCAGCTCACCCCCTTGCAGACGCTCTCCCTCTACAATGCAGTGGCGCACGATGGGGTGTACCTTCAGCCGCATATCCTGGAGCAAGTGCGCCAGGGGGGCGAAGTCGTGGAGCGGGTGGCCCCCAAATCGCGCGGGAAGATCGCTTCGGACAAAAACATCAAGATCATGCAGGATCTTTTGCGCGGAGTGGTGGAAGACCGCGACGGTACGGCGCACCGGGCTTGTTACGATCCCGACCTGCGGCTGGCCGGAAAAACGGGTACCGCGCAGTACAATTACGGCCGGGGCGAGCCGATGCAGTACATGGTGTCCTTTGCCGGGTATTTCCCGCATGACGACCCGCAGTATTCCTTGATCGTCTGCATCTACCACCCTCAGGGATACGGGATTTCCGGCGGTGTGATCGCCGCGCCGGTAGTCAAGGACATCGCTGCGGGGATCTACCGGACCACGCCCCGTCAGGTGTATCGGTACAAAGGTCCCGAATCCGGCATGTACGAACAGGCGGAAGAAGCGGCTCCCCGTCCCTCGATCGACGAAACTGCCCAGGTGATGCCCGATGTCAAGGGGCTTTACCCGGCCGATGTGGTCCCTGCTCTGGAACGGATGGGGTTTTCGGTGCGTGTGGAGGGCGGTACGGGCAAGATCACCCACCAGTCCCTGGCCAAGGGCAGCCGCCTGCGCAGCGGGGAAAAGGTAATATTGACGGCAAGATAACCACAACCATGGACAAGGAAGAAAAGACGACCAAGACCTTACAAGAAGTGCTCGCCGGGATCCCGCACCGTTTGCTCGGCGGGAGGGAAGACCTGCCTCTGGCCGGGCTTTCGTTCGATTCGCGGGCGGTGGTGCCTTCCGGTGCTTTTGTCGCCATAGAGGGCACGGCGGCCGACGGGCACGACTATATCGACCAAGCGATCCGCGCAGGGGCTTGCGCGGTGGTGCTGCGCAAGACGCCCGGGGAGTTGCACCCCGGGGTGAGCTACGTGCAGGTCGAGGATACTTCGCGGGCCTTGGCGCTGATGGCCCGGGCGTTTTACGACAACCCGACTTCGCGTATCGCCCTGGTGGGCGTGACGGGGACCAATGGAAAGACAACGACGGCGACGCTGTTGTACCAGGTGTTCCGTTCGATGGGGTATCGCTGCGGGCTGTTTTCCACGGTGGAGAATATCCTCGGCGAGGAGCATATTCCCGCCCGGCAGACCACTCCGGACATCCTCACGCTCAATGCTTCGCTGGATCGGATGGCGCGGCAGGGGTGTACGCATTGCTTTATGGAGGTCAGCTCCCATGCCTTGGCGCAGCAGCGGGTGGCGGGGCTGGATTTCCGGGGGGCGATCTTCTCCAACCTGACGCACGACCATCTGGACTACCACAAGACCTTCGCCGGATACCGCGATGCCAAGAAACGCCTGTTCGATTCGCTCGCTCCCGATGCCTTTGCGCTGGTCAATGCGGACGACCGCAACGGGGCCTACATGCTGCAAAACACCCGGGCGCATAAATACACGTATTCGCTGGCTTCGGTGTCCGACTTCAAGGCCCGGATCCTGGAGAGCACCTTTGAAGGAATGGAACTCGAGATCGACGGCCGCCAGGTGTGGCTGCCTCTGGTCGGGCGGTTCAATGCGTACAATGCTCTGGCGATCTATGCCACGGCGGTGCTGCTGGGCTGCGAACCCACCCGGGTGCTGGAGGCGCTCAGTTGTCAGCGGGGGGTGCACGGGCGGTTTGAGAACTGGACTTCTCCCTCCGGGGTGGTGTGCATCGTCGATTATGCCCATACGCCGGATGCGCTGGACAATGTCATTCGTACGGTCAACCAACTGCGCACGGGCAACGAAACCTTTACCGTGGTAGCGGGATGCGGAGGCGACCGCGACCGCACCAAACGTCCGGAGATGGCGGCCATCGTGGCCGAAGGAGCCGATCGGGCCATCTTCACTTCGGACAATCCCCGCAGCGAAGACCCGATGGATATCCTCGAAGAGATGATGGCCGGTGTACCGGCCGAGCGCACCGCCCGCGTGCTGGTCAATCCCGACCGCCGGCAGGCGATCCGTACGGCCGTGGCGATGGCCAGGAAGGGCGACATCATCCTGGTAGCGGGCAAAGGACACGAAACTTACCAGGAGGTCAAGGGTGTGCGCACGCATTTCGACGACATGGAACAGTTGCGCGAGGCATTTTCCGCTTCGGCCGCGGAAAAATGCTGACGATACAAGAATAAAAAGAAGAAGACAAAATACACGGAAGGGACATGATATATTACCTGTTCAACTATTTGGATCGCGTGTGCGACTTTCCCGGGGCGGGGATGTTCAATTACATCAGTTTCCGGGGCGCGGCAGCTTTTCTGCTCTCGCTAGTCATCGCCCTGGTGTTCGGCAAGAAGATCATCCGTTTCTTGCGCCGCAAGCAGATCGGCGAGACGGTGCGGCATTTGGGCTTGGCCGGACAGGAGGAAAAGGCCGGAACTCCGACGATGGGCGGGGTGATCATCATCCTGGCGACGGTCGTGCCGGTGCTGCTCTTTGCCCGTTTGGACAATATCTACCTCGTGCTGTTGCTCATAACGACGCTTTGGATGGGGGCGATCGGGTTTCTGGACGATTACATCAAGGTCTTCCGCAAGAACAAGGACGGGCTCAAAGGTCGCTTCAAAGTGGTGGGGCAGGTAGGTTTGGGCTTGCTGGTGGGCTGTGTGCTGTATTTCAGCCCGCAGGTAACCATTCGCGAGGCTTCGCCCGAACGCACGGCTGTGGTACAGGCGGTCGTCGGGGCGGAAAGTGCGTCGGGTGAAGGGCAGGAACGCTTTCTCCAGGCCGAGGAACATTCCACCAAGACCACGATCCCCTTTGTCAAAAACAACGAGTTCGACTATGCGTACCTGATCAGTTGGTTGGGCGGCAATTACCGCGACTGGGTATGGCTCCTGTTCATTCCCGTGGTTATCTTCATCATCACTGCCGTATCGAACGGGGCCAATCTGACCGACGGTATCGATGGGCTGGCAGCCGGGACATCCGCCGTTCAGGCTTCGGTGCTGGGGTTGTTCGCCTGGTTGTCGGGCAACATCATTTTTGCCGATTACCTCAACATCATGTACATTCCCGATGTGGGCGAACTAATGGTGTTCATCTGCGCGTTCGTAGGGGCGCTGATCGGATTTTTGTGGTACAACGCTTATCCGGCGCAGGTGTTCATGGGCGATACGGGCTCTCTGACCATCGGCGGGATCATCGCGGTGCTGGCCATCTGCGTGCGCAAGGAATTGCTCCTGCCGTTGATCTCGGGAATATTTCTGGTAGAAGCGCTTTCGGTGATGATCCAGGTGTCGTATTTCAAGTACACCAAACGCAAGTATGGCCAGGGGCGGAGGATCTTCCTGATGTCCCCCCTGCACCATCATTACCAGAAGAAAGGCCTGCACGAGAGCAAGATCGTTACCCGGTTTTGGATCATCTCGGTATTCCTGGCGGTATTGAGCATCGTTACGCTTAAGATCAGATAACAAAACAAGGCAAAAGGCATGAAGAACCCTGCGGACGGCATTCTGCGTATCGACTTCCACATCCTGCGCCACGGAGACAAGGTCATCTGGGGGGTGGTCGTTCTGTTGCTGCTCTTCTCCCTGCTGGGGGTCATCAGTACCAGTACCATCCGTCAGGTGAGCAGCATCTCTTCGGTCTTTATTACCTTTGCGCGGGACGTGCTGGCCGGGGTGCTGCTGATGTTTCTGGCGTATTGGCTGAACTACCGTCTGTACCGGGGACTGACGTGGATCGTGGTGGTGCTTACCATCGGAGCGTTGGTATGGGCGTTTTTCTCGGGGACGGTCATCGAAGGGCAGAACGCCGGGCGTTGGGTGCGGATATTCGGGGTCAGCTTTCAGCCTTCGGCCTTTGCGCTGATCGCGATGGTCATGTTTACGGCGCGCTACCTGGAGAAATACAGCCGCGACCCGCAGAGGATGCTCAGCTGGAAACACCGGGTGATCGACCTTTGGGGGCCGGTTCTGGTGATGGCGGCGCTGATCATCCCGCACAACCTCTCGACGGGGCTCATCTTCCTGTTTACGTTTTACGTGATGTTGGTCATCGGGCGGTACCCCTTCAAGCATATCGTGGTTACGGTGCTGGCGTTCATTCTGCTGGCGGCGCTGGTCTTCGGCGCTTATAAGATGAATCGCGATCTCTTCGAAGGAAGCCGCGTAGGTACCTGGATGGCGCGCATCGAAAACTACGTCTCCCGTTCGAAAAGCAAGGAAATGTCCAAGGAGGAACGGGAAAAATATCTCCAGATTACGGCCGCGCAGACGGCCATTGCCCTGGGGGGAAGCCTTCCGGCGGCCGGACCGGGAAAGAGCATCCAGAAGTATTTCCTCTCGCAGGCGGACAGCGATTTTATTTTTTCCATCCTGGTGGAGGAATACAGCGTGGTAGGCGGAGCGTTCATCCTGTTGCTCTTTGCCGTATTTGCCGTTCGGGTTACGGTGCAGGCGCTGCGGGTGGAGGATCGCTTCGGCCTGTTGGTCTTGTGCGGCCTGCTGTGCGTGATCATGTGCCAGGCCATTGTCCATACGGGGGTCAATGTGGGGATGTTGCCCGTTACGGGGCAGAACCTCCCGTTTATCAGTTCCGGAGGAACGTCCATCATCGCTTCGTGTCTGATGGTGGGCATCATGCAGAAGATCATCATGAACGCCCGGGAGAAAACGCCGCTCCCGCCGCTTCCCTCTTCGCCGTCTTCCGATGCCCAGCAGCCGGAGGTCTCGGCACCGGAGGTTTTCCCGCAGGAAGAAGAAAACAACATCCCGGAGGAGGATACCCCCGAGGAACAAAAGAGGCAAGAGAAGGCTCGACAAATACTCGAAAATATATGACATCGCACAAAAAACCCTATCGGATCATCTTGAGCGGAGGAGGCACCGGCGGACATATATTCCCGGCGGTATCCATTGCCGACGAATTGCGCCGGAGACATCCCGATGCCGACATTCTGTTCGTGGGGGCGCAGGGGCGCATGGAAATGACGCGCGTGCCCGAAGCAGGATACCGGATCGTGGGGCTGCCCATTGCGGGCATCCAGCGTTCGCTCTCCCTGTCGAATCTGGCAGTCCCCTTCAAGGTGATTTCCAGCCTGTGGCGGGCCCGCAGCATTGTCCGTCGGTTCCGTCCCGATGTGGTCATCGGTACAGGAGGATATGCCAGCGCGCCGGTGCTGTTCGCCGCTTCGCTGGCAGGGGTTCCCACCCTCATCCAGGAGCAAAACGGTTTTGCGGGGCTGACCAACCGGATCCTTTCCCACCGGGCGCGGGTCATCTGCGTGGCATACGAGGGATTGGAGAAGGTTTTCCCACGGGAGAAGATCGTCTTTACCGGCAATCCGGTGCGCAGCAGCATTACCGATGCAGGACTTTCCCAACGCCAGGCCAAGGAGACCTTCGGGTTGAATACCGAAAAGAAAACCTTCCTGGTGCTCGGGGGCTCGCTCGGAGCGCGGGCGATCAACGAAGCGGTGTATGCCAACCTGGATATTTTCCTGGAAAACAGCGCGCAACTCCTCTGGCAATGCGGCCGGATGTACTACGCCCGTTACCGCGAGATGCTCGATCGGCTTATCGAGGCGCATCCGGACAAACATTATGCCTCCCGGGTGGCGCTGCTTCCCTTTATCTCCGAGATGGACATCGCCTTTGCAGCTGCGGATGCCGTGATCTCCCGTTCGGGAGCGGGTACCCTGTCGGAACTCTGCATTGTGGGCAAACCGGCCATCCTCATCCCTTCGCCCAACGTGGCGGAAGACCACCAGCGGCACAATGCCCAGGCACTTTCCAGCCGCTCGGCGGCCATCCTGATCCCGGAGAGCGAAAAGCTGCCTTTCGAGTTGGGCGATGCCGTGATGCGGCTGATCAAGGATCCGGCATTGTGTCAGGACCTTTCCCGCAACATCTCCGAGATGGCACGCCCCCATGCCACCTCCGATATTGTGGATCAGGTGGAAAAACTGTTGAAAGAAAAACGATAACCCTTCGACCCTTCGGCTCGCTATGTCCAAACGTACGGTTTATCTGATCTTCTCTCTCGCAGTGGCGGCCTTTGTGGTCTTTGCCGTGCTGATGGAGCATGCCGGCTCGGGACCTGCCCGCGTAAGGGTCGAGTCGAAGCAGGAGTCCGGATACGGCTTTGTCGATCGGGAGGCCGTCCGGAAGTACGTCGAGGAAAAGTTGGAAGGAGTCCCCTCGGATTCCGTCCCGGGGAGGCTGTTGCCCTTGGAACAGCACATCGCCCGCAGCCCGTACGTGGAACGCGCGATGGTGTACCGCCGTCCTTCGGGCGAGGTGTGGGTGGACCTTTGGGAGGAGCAGCCTTCGTTTCGTCTGGTGACCGATACGGGCAATTACTACGTCAGCCGCAAGGATCGTCTGATGCCGGTGCAGGCCGGAGTAGGGGTGGACGTCCCCTGGGTGTCCGGGCAGGTGGACCGGGAGGCATTCCCGAAAGTGCGGGAGGTGATCGCCCGGGTGGAACAGGACGATTTCTTTTCGGCTCAGACGGTCGGCATCCGGGTGTCCCGACGTCAGAAGAGCGGGAAGGCGGTGTACGACTTTGCACTGGATACCCGGGTGGGACTGCAAGTGGTGCTGGGCGAGGCGGACGAGCTGGATCTCAAGTTCGAGAATTTCGGGATAATTTATGCCTATTTGTTTTCCGCCGGCAAGACGGATGCGTATAAAGTCGTAAATTTGGAGTTTGGGAATTACGTGATTTGCAAAAAGAAATAGGAGGATAAAAAGATATGGCAAACAACAACAACACGATAGCGGCAGGGCTGGACATCGGTACGACCAAGATTGCGGTGATGGTGGGCCGCCGCCAGGCGGACGGTTCGGTGGAGATCATCGGGGTGGGCCAAAGCCCGAGCACGGGCGTAAGCAAAGGTGCCATCCAGAACATATCGAAGACCATTGCCGGGATCCGCGATGCGGTGGCACAGGCCGAGCAGACCGCCGGAGTGAAGATCGAACAGGTAACGGTCGGAATCGCCGGGCAGTACATCCGTTCGGTGCGTCAGACCGACTATATCACCCGGGAGAATCCCCTTCGGGTCATCGACCAGGCCGACGTCGATCGCCTGGTGGAACGCGTGTTGAAGACTCCTCTGTCCGATCACGAGCGGATCATTCACGTATTGCCCCAGGAATACAAGGTAGATGCCGAAGGCGGCATCCTCGAACCGGTCGGCATGTCCGGCCAGCGCCTGGAGGCAACCTTCCACGTGATCATTGGCCAGGTGGCTCCCCTGTTGAACGTGAGACGCTGTGTGGAAGGGGCGGGACTGCAACTGGCCGGTTTGAAACTCGAACCCATTGCCTCGGCCGATGCAACCCTGACCGACGAAGAAAAAGAAGCCGGCGTCGTGCTGGTCGATATAGGCGGAGGAACGACCGACCTGGTGGTCTATCGCGACAACTTGGTGCGTTATTCCGCCGTGATCCCTTACGGAGGAAAAGCGATCACCAACGACATCAAGGAAGCCTGCTCCATCCTGGGACGCTATGCCGAGAAGCTCAAGGTGCAGTTCGGTTCGACCTGGCCCGGAGCCAACCTCGATACGGACATCGTATCCATCCCGGTCATTCAGGGGCTTCCTCCCAAGGAGATCTCGATGAAATCCCTCTCGCGGGTCATTTACGCCCGGATGGACGAAATCCTGGACGACATCAACGCCGAGATCGCCCACTACCGCCAGATAGAACCCAACAGAAGCCTCATCGGCGGGGTGGTCATCACCGGAGGCGGAGCGCAGCTCAAACCCCTGCCGCAACTGGTTTCGTTCAAGACGCAGATGAGTTGCCGGGTAGGGACGCCCAACATTTACCTCTCCGAGGAAAACCGCGAATGCCTTACCTCGCCGGCGTATTCGACGTGCGTGGGACTGGTGTTGAGTGGGTTGGAAGGGGCAGCACAGGAAGAACCCACCCTCGAAGAACAAGTAGTGCAGTCTTCGGTGGAACATCTGGAGCAGGATACGGTCGAGTTGCCCTTGGACGATGTCCTCTCCGAAATGCACATGCGGGTTACGGTCGAGAAGCATCAGCAGCCGCAGCCGGATCCTTCGCCCGAGGAAACCCCGCGGCAGGAAACTCCCGCCGCTTCTCCCGCGCAGGAACCCCTTCGGGAGGCTGAACCTGTTCGGGTAGAGAAAGTCGAGGAACCGGACGAGGAGGAAGAAGAAGCCCCTTCGCCGCAGAAACTTGAAAAAGCCGAAGACCCCGAAGCAAAACCGAAAGGGAAAAACTCCCGGGACTGGAACAGGAAGATAGAGGCGACGATCGTCAAATTCCTCAAGAAGATAGAATAAAGGTTCTCCGTTCCCCTTTTCGGCTCGCCGGGCGTGCAGAGAACTAAAACGGGGGGGAAAAAGAAAAAATGGAGCGGGTTTGCCCCCCGTGGCATCCGCGATACTAGCGGCGATAGAGGTCAGCAGTAAATACGAAGGCAGGAAATAATATGGCATCGATATTCGGAGATAAGATACGGTTTGTTCCCAAGGCGGAAAACGCCCGCCACGAGATCAAGGTCGTCGGCGTGGGCGGCGGCGGTAGCAATACGGTCAATCACATGTTCCGCAAAGGCGGTACGGCGGTGGATTTTGCCGTGTGCAATACCGACAAGCAGGCATTGGCAGCCAGTCCGGTGCCGGAGAAAATACAGCTCGGGGCCTCGCTCACCGAAGGGCTCGGCGCGGGTTCCAAACCCGAGGTAGGCCGTCATGCAGCGGAAGAAAGCCTCGACGACATCCGCAGCCTTTTCCCGGACGAGACCAAGATGGTGTTCGTCACCGCCGGGATGGGGGGTGGTACGGGAACGGGAGCAGCCCCCATCATTGCCCGCATGGCCAAAGACATGGGCAAACTCACGGTCGGCATCGTCACCACGCCGTTCAAGTTCGAATGCCGCGACCGGGTAGCCGCCGCCGGTATTGCCGAGATGCGCAAGTCGGTCGATTCGCTGATCATCATCAACAACAACCGGATCTTCGACATTTACAGCGATGTGGACATGAGCGACACCTTTGCCATCGTAAACGAGGTGTTGTGTACCGCTGCTTCGAGCATTGCCGAGGTGATCAACCAGTCCCTTACCGTCAATGTCGACCTGGCCGATACCCGTACCTTGCTTACCGACAGCGGGACGACTTTGCTCGGATCGGGACGTGCCCGTGGGGCAGGACGTGTCAAGAAAGTGACCGAACAGGCCCTCACCTCCCCGCTGCTCAACGATGCGGACATTTACGGGGCAAAAGGTTTCATCTTCGTGGTCAAGTACGGCAAGGGCGGTTTCCCGGCCAAGGAATTGGACGAGATGACCACCATCATCCGGGAACGCTCCGGGAACGACTCGCCGGTAAAATGGGGAATGGGGCAGGACGACTCGCTCGATCCCGACGAACTGAGCCTGATGGTGATCGCGGCCGGGTTCCCTTCGTCGGAGCAGCCGGAGGATTTTCGCAAAGGGGGGGCAAGTAGTACGGACCAATACCGTTCGATGGCTCCGGAAAAGGGCCCAGAAGCTCCCCTGAACATTTCTCCGGAGGCCTCCCGGGAGGACGATGTGCATACCGAAGAGCGGGTGCTGCCCAATGGAGAAAAGAAAGTATTTACCATCCATACCCTTCGCCTCGATCCGGATGATGTGTCGGTGCCGGAGTTAAGCGAAGGAGCGTATTCGTCGTTCGCTCGGGCGGATGTGGGTCCGGCAGAGGCACCAAGGCCGTATCAGCGGCGAGCTTCCTCTCCGACGTCTCCCTTGGACTCGGGGATCGACGAGGTTTTGTCTGCTTCGGCGGCTCCCCGTGGGGTGGCGGCTTCTTCCCGCGTGCCTGCTTCGGGACATGTAGCCTCCGGCAATCGGGATACCGAGCCGGCCTACCTGCGCCGGGGGATCACCATCAATACCCATCCGCCGAAAGAAGGGCGGACGCATGTCTGGACGCTCGATGCCGATTGAGCAGCCGGCAGGCCATCTGGTCAGACACAAAAGCCGGCACCCGAAGGGTGTCGGCTTTTGTGTCTGACCAGGAGAAAGGAGAGCATTAGTGTTCTCCGTCCAGATACAGTTTGGCCGCATGCCAGGACGTATCGAAACCTTTGCGGTGGTAGAAGCGCATGGCCCCCTCGTTGTGTCCCTCTACGTCCAGTTCCACCCGGTTCATCCCCCGGCGCCGGGCCTCGGCTACTACGGCATCCATCAGCGCTTCGCCGATGTGTTGTCCCCGGTATTCCGGAAGGACCATCAGGTCTTCGATGTGCAGGTTCGGCCCTTTCCAAGTGGAAAACCGTTCGAAATAGATCGCGCAACCCACGATCTGTCCGTCTCGGTTTTCGGCTACCAGGGCTTCGAAGACAGGGTGTTCCGCTTCGAGCCCTTTTTCCCGCAGGTCGTCGGCGTTCCAGACGATCATTTGCGAAGCGTTGTGTTGTTCGGCCAGGTCTTGGATCAGGCGGAGGATCGCTTCGGCATCGCCGCCTGTGGCTCTTCTTATGCTTGTATCGGTCATCGGTATAAGATGTTTGGTAAATGCGATAAAAAAGAAACCGGGCCTTTCCGGAAAATAAGTTTGCGGAAAGGCCCGGCGGAGGCTTTCCGCCCGGGAAGGGACGGATCGGGTTATCCCAGATAAGTCTTCAGGATCTTGCTGCGCGAGGTGTGTTTCAACCGCCGGATGGCTTTCTCCTTGATCTGGCGCACGCGTTCGCGGGTCAGGTCGAACGTTTCGCCGATTTCCTCCAGGGTCATGGCGTGTTGTCCTCCCAGCCCGAAGTACAGACGGATCACGTCGGCCTCACGCGGAGTGAGGGTTTGCAGGGCGCGTTCGATCTCGATGCGTAGCGATTCGTTCATCAGTTCGCGGTCGGGGTTGGGCGATTCGCCGCTCTTGAGCACGTCGTAGAGGTTCGAATCTTCGCCTTCCACCAGCGGGGCATCCATCGAAATGTGCCGGCCGGAGTTCTTCAGGGATTCTTTGACATCCTCCTCGGTCATGTCCAGTTCCTGGGCGATCTCTTCGGCCGAAGGAGCCCGTTCGTTGAGCTGTTCGAGTTCGGCGTATTTCTTGTTGATCTTGTTGATCGAACCGATCTTGTTGAGCGGCAGGCGGACGATGCGGGACTGTTCGGCCAGCGCCTGGAGGATGGACTGCCGGATCCACCATACGGCATACGAGATGAATTTGAAACCTCGGGTCTCGTCGAAACGCTGGGCGGCCTTGATCAGTCCCAGGTTGCCCTCGTTGATCAGGTCGGGGAGGGTAAGCCCCTGGTTTTGGTATTGCTTGGCTACCGACACGACGAAACGCAGGTTGGCTTTGGTGAGTTTGTCCAGCGCTTTCTGGTCGCCGGCCTTGATCTTTTGCGCCAGTTCGACCTCTTCGTCGGCCGAGATCAGACCTACTTTTCCGATCTCCTGAAGGTATTTGTCCAGCGAAGCGGTTTCGCGGTTGGTAACCTGTTTGGTGATTTTAAGCTGTCTCATGAAGTATCGTTTGTCGGGAGGGTTTGGAACTCCGCAACATTATACTATACGCAGAAAAAGGAGGCGAGTTACAAATATTGGAAAATTTTTAACACTACAACGGAACGACCCGAAGCGGAATGCATAGCAGCCCGACAAGGATCAACAGCTTTATTCCTACCAGGATCGTGCGGAAGGTCCTGTCTGCGGGCAGAACCAGCAAAGCGACCGTTCCGCAGAGAAGTCCGGCACCTGCCACGAGAAAATAGAGGAAAAAAGCGTTCCCCCGCTCGAAGACCAGCACGGCGGCGGTGCAAGCGGCAGCGGCGGCCAGTACGGNNTACGGCCGCCGCTGCGCTGGCCGCCGCCCGTTCGCCCAAGACTACGGGAAGGGTCCGGTATCCGAACACGGCATCGCCCCGGCGGTTGTTCAAGTCGTTCAGCAGGCTCATGGCTACCAGTAGGAAAAACAGGAACAATCCGTGCGACACCACCACCTGGATGTCGACGATCTTCCGGTAGAAAAAGACGGCGAAAAGCGGGACGATGGCTACGGCGGCCAGCGAAAGGTTGGATACGAGGGGGATTTTTTTCAGTTTGTGCGAGTAAAACCACAGCAGGAAGGCGAATCCCGCGAAGAACACCCCCGAGCGCAGCGAAACGTACAGGCTGGCCGCTACGGCCAGGGCATTGAGCGTCAAGTACAGTTTCAAGGTGGTCGCTTGGGAGACGAACCCGTCGATCCGGCTTTTGACAGGACTGTTGACCAGGTCCTTGTTCTTGTCGTAGAAGAAGTTGATGATGTATCCGGCGGCGATTGTCATCCAGGTGCAGACCACCAGTACGAAAAAATGCGGGTCGGTGAGTACCGAAAAGTCCGGCGGTCGGGAGGTGAAGAAAAAGATGCAACTGAGGTATTGCGCGGCGGCGATCAGAGCGATGTTGTACACCCGGGTAAGGGACAACAGGCTGACGATCTTGGCCAGGATCGTCATGCGGGATTCCCCGCGGGGGCTGCGGTGGGAGTTCCTCGCTCGGTCCATAGGATCAGAAACGGTAGATCGGCTGCGTGGCGTATCCCCGAAGCATACGGGCTGCTTTGCGGTAATCGTCGGTAAATCCCAGTACGAAACCGCCGCCGCCGGCTCCGCACAGTTTCAGGTAGTAGGTGTCCGTTTGGAGTCCGTCGAGCCATATCTTGCGCAGGCTGCGGGGGATCATCGGGGAAAAATGCGTCAGGACCACCTGCGAGAGTGCCCGCACGTTTTCCAGCAGGCTCTTTTTCCGTCCTTCGATAAAAGCCTGGATGCAGGCATCGTTGAGTGCGCCGAATTCCTCGCGCAGCATCTTGCGGAAGCCTTCGTTTTTCATCTTCTCGAAAAAGATGTCGATCAGCTTTCCGGTAGCGTGTTGCATCCCGGAATCCAGCAGGAAGATCGCCCCGGTGCCCTGTGCGTTCGAGGCCGGGATCCCCACCGGATCGATCGCCCCGTGAGGGCGCACCAGGATCGGCAGGTTCATGTAGCAGATCAGCGGATCGAGCCCCGAACTGTGTCCGTGGAAGAAACTCTCCATCTGTCCCAGGATCCCTTTCAGGCGGACGATGTCCCCCGTGGTGAGTTCCTCGGGTTTCTTGCGGGGAGAGGCGTACCGTTCGTAGATGGCCGCTACCAAGGCGCCCGAGCTGCCTACTCCGTAGCCCAGCGGAATGCTCGAGTCGAAATAAAGGCCTGCTTCGACATCCCGGCGGAGGGATTCGGTGTCGATGTGTGCTTCGAAGGTGGGGTCTTGCTGGAGGGTTTCCAGGTATTGGGCAAAGCGGGCGATGTGCTCATTGGATTGGCGGGCCGTCGCATCGGGCTCGCCTTCGGGCAGGACCAAAGCTCCCTTGTAGAAATCGTACGGGATGGACAGCCCCATAGCATCCTTGATGATGCCGTATTCTCCGAACAGGAGAACTTTTGCGTGGTAGAGCTTTTCGCCGAGAGCCATATTTCTTCTTGTCGTCATAGCACCCAACCGTTGGGGTTGGTGAGTTCTTCAGGGGTTTCCTGCTTTTTTTCCTCTTCGCCCAAACGGATGTTCAGCCGGTTGAGTGCGTCGGAATAGATCTTTACGTACAGTTTGTTGTTCTCCATGTAGTACTCGTTGTTCTGCCGGAGGATCTGTTTGTCGATGCCGTACTGCTCGTACAGTTTCTGGACAAAGGCTTTCTTGCCGATTTTGGCCAGGACCGAGTCCTGCTCGAAAGCTCCTTGTTCTTCCACGACATTCAGGTAGGCCAGTTCGCAGATGACCTCGGACATCTCTTCGGGGGAGAGCAGGCGTTCCGGTTTTTCGATGTACCGGTACTTGCATCCCACGGCTGCCGCCGAGAGCAGCAGCAGGAGAAATACGCGTGCAAAGTTACGGTAAAATTTTGAAACGGACATAGTTCGGTCGGTTTATCGTTCAAAGGTCAGGGCTGCGGGCGAGGTGACGGGATACAGTTTGCCTTCGGCGTAGGCGACTTGTCCTCCGACCAGGGTGTGGGTGATCCGTGCCGGGAACATCCGCCCTTCGAAGGCCGACCAACCGCACTTGTATTTCAAGGACTCGCGACGCACGCGCCAAGGGCTGTTGAACTCCACCAGCACTGCATCGCCGAAATACCCTTCCCGCAGGAAGCCCCGCCGTTCGATCTGGAAGATCCGCGCCGGATTGTGGCACATCTTTTCCACTACCTGCTCCAGGGTAATGTGTCCCTTGACCACCTCGGAGAGCATGGCCGGAAGGGTGTGCTGGATCATCGGTCCTCCGGAAGGGCACCGGAGGTACGGGCGCGCTTTTTCTTCGGCCGTATGCGGGGCGTGGTCCGAACCGATCGTATCGATCCGCCCCGAGAGCAGCGCCTCCCACAGGGCCTGCCGGTCTTTTTCCGATTTTACCGAAGGGTTTACCTTGATCAGGTTGCCCAAGGTAGCGTAGTCCCGCTCGTCGAAAAACAAGTGGTGCGTGCAGACCTCGGCCGTGATCTTTTTGTACGAACCGGGTTTCATACTCGAGAGTTGGTTTAGCTCGCAGGCCGAACTTACGTGCAACAGGTGCAGGCGTGCGCCGGTCTTTTTAGCCAGATCGATCGCTGCCGAGGAGCTTCGCAGGCAGGCCTCCTCGTCGCGGATCCGGGCGTGCATCGCCGGGGGAATGTCTTCCCCGAATTCTTCCCGGGCTTTGGCCAGGTTTTCGGCGATCCGGGCATCGTCTTCGCAATGCGCGGCAATGAGCAGGGGCGAGGAAACGAACAAACGTTCGATGGCCTCGGGGTCCTTGAGCGCCATGTCCCCCGTCGAGGAACCGAAGAACACCTTGACGGCGGCTACCCGCGCCGGGTCGGCGCGGAGGATGTCCTCCAGGTTGCTTTCGCTGGCTCCGATCATAAAGGAGTAATTGACCGATGATTTCTGAGCCGCGATGCCGAACTTTTCTTCCAGCAGTTCCGGAGTGAGCGCCGGGGGAAGAGTATTGGGCATGTCGATCACCGAGGTAACCCCGCCTACGACGGCTGCGGCAGATTCGGTAGCGAAATCGGCCTTGTCCGTCAGTCCGGGATCGCGGAAGTGTACGTGCGTGTCGATGGCTCCGGGGAGCAGGTATTGGTTGTCGGCCAGGATCAGGCGCGTGCCCACCGGCAGGCTGATCGAGGGGTCGATCCGTTCGATGATGCCTTTGCGGATCAATACGTCGCCCTCGACGATCGAGCCTTCATCTACGATTTTTGCGTTTTTTATCAGGATGTTTTCGTCCATGTTCGGATGAGGAAAATAGTCAATTATATCGGTTTGGTGTGCAGGTACCGCGTGAGGTTTACCGCGGTGGAAAAGAATACGAGTTTCGAATTGGCATTGCGCTCGATGTGGTATTGCGCCCGGTCGAGTTCCCGGTAAATGTCGGCGATGTTGCGCCCGTGCACGTAGCCGGCGAAGCTCTCGAAGTTGAACCCATCGGCAAATTCCTGGGGATAGACCAGGGCCGAGGCTCCGTAGTTGTACATCAGTCCTTGGCGGAATACCTCGCAGCAGTATTGTAGGAATTGTTTTTGCTGCTCCCGGGAAAGGGCGGCCATGCGGTCGGCCCATTCGAGCAGACGGTTGAGTTCGGCGGGTTTTTTCTTGGCCATGAAAGCCGAGCGGACGAACCGGACGAACATCTCCGGAAAGATACCGGCGTGTCCGCCCTCGCGCAGCAGTTTGAGGGCGCGTCCCATGCTCCCTTGTGCGCTTCGCGCGGCATTTTCTGCGGCTGCAGGCGAAGCCTGGTAGCGTTCGACCAATTCCCGGGCGATGTCCCGTTCGGAGATCCGGCCCAGGTCGATCCGCTGGGTGCGCGAGGCGATCGTAGGCAGGATGGCCGAAGGGTCGTCGGTAGTGAGCAGGATCAGGGTGTTTTCGGCAGGCTCTTCGATGAGTTTGAGCAGTTTGTTGGCCGCCGTGGGATTCATCTTTTCGGCATGCCAGATGATCATCGCCCGATACCCTCCGGAGAAGGACTTGAGCGAGAGTTTTTTGGCAATGGATTCCGCTTCCTCCTTGCCGATGAGGCCCTGTTTGTTCTCGATCTCCAGCAAGGCGTACCAGTCGGGGAGTTCCCCATAGGGCATTTCGCGGACGAACCGCCGCCAGGATTCGAGGAAGTCGTCGCTCACCGGGGATTTCTTTATCTCCCGGGTGGTATTGACCGGAAAGGCGAAATGCAGGTCCGGATGCGTGAGCGCCTTGTCTGGTTCGATGCCCAGCACCCGTGCGGCGTACGCGATGGCAATGGGCAACACGCCGACCCCTTCGGGAGCGACGAACAGCTGTGCATGCGCCACCCGTCCCCGTTCGGCGGAGCTTTCCAGCAGGGCGCGGACGCCCTGGTTGCCGATGATGTCCTTTGCCAGCATGAAAAACAAAGTTACGTATTTTTTCGGGCGTTTCGGATGTCTCGGGGTCGGGAAAAATTCGCGTGCAAAATTGCCTTTTTGCGAAAGAATATCGGCAAAAGTTGGCTACATTTGTAACCGCTTGTGCTTTTGAGGTAGAAAATCTTGAAAACAAAATACTTCCTTATCATGAACATCAAATTTGTACTTTGCGCCTTGCTGGGCGGGGTCTCCTTCTTGCAAGGACAGGCCCAGACGCCGGTGGATACCGCGTTTTTCAAGGCAAAGGACGATACGCTTACCGCGTATTGCCGCGCCCGTCAGGGGACGCACAATTATTACGTGGGGCGTGTGCGCCTGGATTCGCTCGCGGTGTCCGGGGGGCAGATCACGCTGTATTACAACCCGGTATTGGCTCAGTATCCCATGCGGGAAGACGTCTGCGCCGATATTTACGCGATCCTCAAGGACAGCCTCCCGGCCGGACTTTCCTCGTACCGTCTGCGCGCCGTGAGCGAGGGAAAGGAGATCAACGAACTCATCCCGCGTTATTACCGGGAGCAGAACGCGCGCAAGAAAACGGTAAAACTCAAAAACATCCCGACCCCGCTGGTGGCTCCCCAGGACCGGGCCTTTACTCCGACCGAGGGACTTTACGGCCGCCATATCGCCATGTGGCAGAGTCACGGGTACTATTACGAGCAGAAACTGCTGCGGTGGGAATGGCAGCGGGCGCGGATCTTCCAGACGGTGGAGGATGTCTTCACCCAGAGTTTTGTCCTGCCTTTCCTGGTGCCGATGCTCGAACGCGCCGGAGCGGTGGTGCTGTTGCCGCGCGAGCGGGACTGGCAGATCGAGGAGATCATATCGGACAACGACGCTACGGTATCCGGATATTATGAAAAGAACGGCGAATACGCTTGGCAGGCCGGTCAAGGCGTGGGCTTTGCCGATCCCAAGGAGTACTACGTGGACGGGGAAAATCCTTTCGAGATGGGAACCTACCGGGAAGTAGCCACCCTTACCAAGGGAAAGGAAAGCGTAGCGGTATGGCAGCCCGAATTTGAAAAGGAAGGTACCTATGCCGTGTACGTATCGTACAAAACGCTGCCCGAGAGCACGGACGATGCCCTGTACACCGTTTACCACAAGGGAGGAAAGACCTCCTTCCGGGTCAACCAGAAGATGGGCGGCGGTACGTGGGTTTACCTCGGCAAGTTCGACTTCGACAAGGGTCGCAGCGGCCGGGTGGAACTGACCAACCGCAGTGCCCATGCCGGTTCGGTGGTAACGGCCGACGGAATCAAGATAGGCGGCGGTATGGGCAACATCGCCCGCACGGTGCCGGCTGATACCTCGCTCCTGGCAGGCGATGCGCGTCGGATGGCGGAGATGGGCCTCACTCCGGAGCCGATCGTGAGCGGTTATCCCCGTTTTACGGAAGGAGCGCGTTATTTTATGCAGTGGGCCGGTGTGCCCGACTCGGTATATGCCGCTTATCAGGGACAGGATTATACCGATGACTATGCGGGTCGTCCCCGTTGGGTGAATTACCTGGCAGGCGGTTCGTCGGTAAATCCCGGTGCGAAGGGACTGAACATTCCGGTCGATCTTTCCTTTGCTTTCCATTCGGATGCCGGTACCAAGAAAGACAATACGATCGTGGGAGCCCTGTCCATCTATACTCTGAAGTCGAACGGCAAGGCGGAGTTTGCAAACGGCGGCTCCCGTTACGACAACCGCGATTTGGCCGACCTGGTACAGACCCAGATCATCGGCGACGTGCGGGCGCAGTGCGCTCCGGACTTTACCCGCCGGCAACTGATGAACGGAAATTACGCCGAGTCGCGTATCCCGGAGGTGCCTTCGATGCTCCTGGAGCTGCTCTCCCACCAGAATTTTGCGGACATGCGGTATGGACTGGATCCGCGTTTCCGCTTTGTCGTCTCGCGTGCTATTTACAAGGGAATGCTCAAGTTCCTCAGCGCTCGCGACGGCCGCCCGTATGTGGTGCAACCCCTTCCAGTGGACAATTTCTCGGTGGAATTTGCCGGGAACGATCAGGTACGCCTGCGCTGGAGCCCGGTAGCCGATACGCTCGAACCCACGGCCATGCCCGATGCGTACATCGTCTATACCCGCGTGGGGGATGGAGCGTTTGACAATGGGACGCTGGTGGAGGATACCGTTTATACGGCTTCGATCGCTCCGGGACAGCTGTATTCCTACAAGGTAACGGCGGTGAACAAGGGCGGAGAGAGCTTCGACAGCGAGATCCTGGCGGCGATGCGTGCCCAGAACGAAAAGGGAACCGTGCTCATCGTCAATGGTTTCGATCGGGTGAGCGCTCCCGAAAGTTTTGCCTCGCGCGACAGTACGTATGCCGGATTCCTGGATTTCCGCGACAGCGGCGTGCCGTACAAGGAGGATATTTCCTACATTGGGCCGATGCACGAGTTCCGTCGCACCATTCCCTGGATGGATGACGACTCGGCCGGATTCGGCGCATCCGACGGCGATTATGAGACGAAGGTGGTAGCCGGCAACACGTTCGACTATCCGGCGGTTCACGGACGTTCCTTGGCCCAACTGGGGTATTCGTTCGTCTCGGCCAGCAACGAAGCGGTGGAAAACGGCTCGGTGGACATGAAGGACTACCCGGCAGTCGATCTGATCTTGGGCAAGCAGCGCCGCAGCATGTTGGGCCACACCGAAGACCGGGTAGATTTTGAAGCCTTCTCCCCTGCGATGCAGCAGGCCATCGCCGACTATACGGCTGCCGGGGGCAATATCCTGGTCAGCGGCGCGTATGTAGCCAGCGACCTGTGGGACAACCCTTGGGTGGACAAGCAGGGCAAGGAATTTGCCAACAAGGTGCTCAAGTTCCGCTGGATGACCGATTGCGCTTCCAGCACGGGCGAGGTCGAGCCGGCCGTGTCTCCGTATGCTTTTCTGGCGGGACATTATACGTTCCGTACCCGTCCGAACGAGCAGGTGTACAGCGTGGAATCGCCCGATGGTCTGGTGCCGGTGGGCGACAAGGCCTTTACCGTGATGCGTTATGCCGACGACAACATCAGCGCAGCGGTGGCTTACCGTGGCGATGATTACCGTACGGTGGTGCTGGGATTCCCCATCGAGGTAGTCGAAGGACAGGACAAGCGGACCGAGCTTTTGGGTAATATTCTGGAATTTTTCTTCCAGAAGGATTGATCCTTAGCCGTGCGTGCAAGCAAAAGGCCNNGGCCTTTTGCTTGCACGCACGGCGGTTTACACCGCTGTTAGAAGCATAGGATCGCCGTCAGGGAAACTACCGAGACCACTACCCACAGGCTTATCCCCAGCAGGAGCGGCCGGATGCCCACGTTTTTCAGCGTGTGGCGCGACAGCCCTGCGCCGATGAGAAAGAGCGTAAGGATCAGGATCTGGTGTGCCGCAATCCCGATGCCCGAGTAGAGCGGAGCCAGGGATGGGAACCACGTATTGATCCCGATGGCCACCACGAACAGCAGGATGAAGTACGGGATTTTGATCTTCCCTCCCTTGCTCTTGAACGCCCAGAGGGTGTAGATGGACAGCGGAATGATCCACAGTGCCCGGGCCAGTTTCAAGGTTGTGGCCGTCGCTTCGGCCTGCGGCCCGTAAGCCGCTGCCGCCCCCACCACCGAACTCGTGTCGTGGATGGCGATGGCGGCCCAGGTTCCGAATTCCACTTGCGAGAGGCCCAGGGCCTGTCCGATGGGCGGGAAGATGAACAGAGCGGCGGCATTGAGGATAAATACCGTGCCCAGAGCCAGGCTTATTTGGCTGTCGTCGGCCTTTACCAGCGGGCTGACGGCTGCAATGGCACTGCCTCCGCAGATAGCCGTTCCGCTGGCGATCAGGTACGAGGTCTTTTTGTCCACGGTCAGCTTCCGTCCCAGGAATGCCCCCAGGGTCAGGGTGAGGGCGATGCTGAAGACGGTCAGCAGGACGCCTTTTCCGCCGGCTTGCATGGCCTTGTCGGCGTGGATGCCGAAGCCCAGGCCCACGATGGCGATTTTCAGCAGGGTTTTTACCGCTTCCCGGCTCAGTTTCTCGAACGGATTGCCCATCGTATTGGCCACGACGATCCCGGCGAAGAGCGCCAGGGCGGGTGAAAGGATGGGCTGCATGTCGGTGTCCGGGATGATACACAGGCTCATCAGGATCAAAAAGACGATCCGTCTCCACTTTTCTCTCAAGAGTTTTCTCATGTCGGTGTCGTTTTTTTTCAGGGCGCAAAGGTAAGGGTTTGTTATAAATAAAACGAATGATAATTTCTACTATTTGATAAATAAAAGTTATATATAACGTTGGAATAGCTCTTCCTCCGGAGGGGGAAACCGCAGGGGGTAAAACGTCACGGGCACGGAAGAAATCTTTTATTGGGCGGGGAGACGATCGAACGGGCTTGTTTTGTAACTTTGCGAACCGGAAAAAATGAGGAAAAAATCATGTCCAGATCGCTGCTTACCATTCTCCTGCTCTTGTGTTCCAATACGTTTATGACCATTGCCTGGTATGGCCATTTGCGAATGGCTCAGACGCCCTGGTTTTCGAAACTCGGCTTGTGGGCGGTGGTGCTGATCAGTTGGAGCATCGCCCTGCTGGAGTACTGCTTTATGGTACCGGCCAATCGTTTGGGGTACAAGGAGACCGGAGGGCCTTTTTCGCTGGTGGAACTCAAGGTCATCCAGGAGGTGATCACCCTGACGGTCTTCACCGTCTTTATGCTCCTGTTTTTCAAGAACGAGCACTTGCGGCTCAACCACCTGATGGGCTTTCTGTGTCTGATCGGGGCGGTTTATTTTATTTTCAAGAAATAGGCGGGAAGTGTTTCCGGGCCGGGAGAGGCAAAAAAAACCGAAGCATCTTCGCTTCGGCAGATCATCCTTTTCGGTATTTCTGGGGTGAAATTCCGGTGAGGTTCTTGAAGTATTTGCCGAAAAAGGACTGGTTGGGAAAGTTCAGTTCCTGGGAGATCTGCTGGACGGTCATGTCGGTGGCTTGCAGCAGGGTTTTGGCCTCCAGAATCACGCGGTAGTCGATCCATTGTCCGGCGGTGCGCCCGGTAGCTTTCTTTACCATTTGCGAGAGGTATTTCGGCGTCAGGCACAGTTTGTCGGCGTAATAGGCCACATCGCGGTGTTCCCGAAAAGAGTTCTCCATCTGTCGGATGAACAGTTCGGTCAGTTGATCTTCCCGTCCTTTTGAGGTGTTGCTTTGTGGTATTTTTTGTTGGGAAATATAGATCAAGTCGTAGATCATCGCTCTCAGGATGTTGACGATGATCTCCCGGCGCATCGGGTTGTCCGTTGCGGCGGCTTTGGTCTTCAGCAGGCGATAATATTCAGAAACGCATTGCCTTTCTTGATCGTTTAGATGGATCAGTGGGGCTTCTTTCATGTAGTGATAAGTTGGAGGAAGCGTCCGCTTGATCAGCGAAATAATATCCAATGTCGAATGGACATTCATGGCAATGAATACGGCGGAAAGATCGTCGCTATGTGAAATATGTTGAAGAATATTGTTGGGGCGGATCAGAATTATGTCTCCCGGGGCGATCGAATAGTGCTCCATATCGAGCGATAGTTCCATATGGCCTTTCAGGCACATGGAAAAGGCCAGTGCCTCAATGCGTATAGGGTGCTCTAAGACAGGAATAGCATTAAGATCGTCGAATATGGCAAAGTCTTCCCCGAGGGTGATGACACCTGGAATATTTTGGATAAAACGAATGCCGAGCTGGGGTATTTTGGTAATTTTCATGTTCGAGATGAGAGAATAACCTAGCGAAAATACTCGTTTTTCGACAGAACACCTATTTGAGGCAAAATGAAAAGGAAAAACGGGACAGATACCGGGTAAAATCCGCCTCGCCCTTCCGGATGAAGCATCTCGTTTTTTTCGATTCAAAGAAGAAGAAGACGGCCTCGTTTTTTTCAAAAAATTTGTACATTTGGCCGATACATGGACACTATATAACGGAATGTAAAAACGCTATCCTTATGAAAAACAACAAGAAGCGCCCCTTGGAAAAATACCTCGCCCCCACGGCGGAGGTCGTACAGGTCGATGTCGAACGTGGGTTTGCCGTCTCGGCACCCGGCTATGGAGACGGAGGCATCTGGTAAACGCAAACAACCATGAACTTGAAAAAAACGCTATCCGGAATGAAAACCACGAAATATCTCCTGTCTGCCCTGTGCCTGGCTGCGCTGGCCGCCGGCTGCACCAAGGACACCGGAATGCGCACCTCCTCGGTCGAAGGTCTGCGCATCTCGGTAACCGCAACCACCCCCTCTACCCGTACTTCCTTGCACGAAGACGGTCTTTCACTCCTGTGGGAGGAAGGCGACCAGCTCCAACTGATCCCCACCAACGCTGACAATGACAACATCTATACCCTGACCCTCGATGAGAAGTCCCTCTCATCCGACAGGACCCAGGCCGATTTTGTCGCTTCGCAGGCGATCCCCCAAGGGGAATACTACCTGGCCTCCTCGAATGCCAAACCTGGCATGGAAAGTGACCCACACACGATCACATTCCTTTACTCCGACAGCAAGGACGCCGCTGCCTCCAATATTACGGTAACCGATGCGACCAAGAACACCCACGAAGGCGGGCTGAAAACCATGGCCCTTCTCTCGGACAGATTTGCCGTTTCGGCGGATGACACCGAGATTTTGACCTCGCTGAAGCATTACAGCACCTTGCTGGAGTTACCCATCCTCCTTACCTCCAATACTACCGGAGCGGATGTAACCCTGAACAAGATCACTCTGGAAGCATCGTCGGAAAAATTTCCTACCAGCATCCAAATGGACTTAGACACGCCTACAGAGACAAGTCCTTCTCTTTCTGTTACCTTTTCCGACACACCGGTTCTTCCCGCAGGCGAACCGTACAAGGCTTACATGCCCTTGTTGGCCGTGAACTCTTTGGATTTGAGCGGAGAGGAAATCACCATCACGGTATCGACCTCGGCGGGAGATTTCACCTTCACCAAACCGGGACGGACGCTTGAACCCGGATACCGCTACACATTGAGCGATCTGAACATCGCCGCCCAGCCGACCCTGATCACCAGCGAAACCGAGTGGAACCGGGCTCTCTCCGAAGGGAAAAGCCTCCTTACCCTCGGGGCAAACGTGGAACTGACCGCATCGGCCACTCTTCCCACTTACGATATCACCGTAACGGGCAATTACGCCCTCACGATGAATGTCGAAGGACGGACTCCTTCCTCCTTCAGTAGCGACATATTGTACATTCCTACGACCAATGGCCGCGCAGAGATCACCTCGAAGCTGACCCTTGCGGGCGGAGCGGACCTGGTGGTCAAGAACGGCTACCTGTATCTTTCGGATCTGGAAGCAGGCGACGGCAGCGAACTTTCGAGCGAAGGCGGCCGTCTGGTGGTTACGAACGCGCTGACCGTTGCTTCGGGCGCAAGCGCCACCATCGCTTCGAGCCTGGTGGCCAGCTGCAAAAGTCTCTACCGTGAAGGCGCTACCCTGACGGTAAACGGCAAGCTGTATTACGGGAATGTCGCTTCGGGCGAAGTTCCCTCGGGCGATGTGGCACAAGTATCCAATGTACAACTTCCGTATTCCAATTTCGACAATTGGTATCAAACGGCAATATCTATGTGGATGTTAGGAAAGGCTAACGGATGGTTTGTTGGAGAAAGTGCATCCGCTCCGTCGGTTTGGCAATCCGGAAATGGAAATAGTACGAACCCGAGTGGGGGAGGACTGGCTATGGCCGGCGAGGACAAAAATCCTACCAGACGTTCGGATGTAGTGGTTGTAACTGGGTCTAAATATTCGGTGCAAATGGTTTCTGCTTATGTTACTATTATGAGTGTCCCAAAATTCGCTGCAGGGAACCTATTTACGGGAACGTATGACGAAACCGTAATATCTTCTCAAGGGGCTAAAATGACTTTTGGTGTACCTTATGGCGAGAAGCCGATCGCCTTGTCGGGATATTATCGTTACGAAGGAGGCAAGATTGATTATCGGGAGAATAAACCTGTTACGGAAGAAACAGACGACCAGTGCGATCTTTACATAGCCTTGTCGAAAAAGGCTTATAGCATAAACACCTCCGATCCTACATCTTATCCAGGCAAGGTAGCTGAAACGGATTTGGTGAACGATCCGGATATTGTAGCTTATGGCCGCCTGACCAGTTCGGAAGCAACAAATGGTTATCGCCCCTTCTACATCGAACTCACCTACAAGAATAATGATTTCAACCCGGCACAAGCAACACATATCATGGTTGTTGCTACCAGCAGCAAGGGCGGGGCACAGTTTACCGGCAGCACCTCCAGCGTGCTGTATCTGGACGAGTTGAACCTCGAGTTTTAACCCCTCCGTGCCCTTTCAGGGGCTCGGAAAGTTCTCGGAGCGGCGCCTAAAGGCGCCGCTCCGTTTTTTACGGATTAGTATTTGGGAGACGAACGGACGAAACTTTGTTTTTTGCTACCTTTACATCAAACCAGCAGGACGGGGATTCCCGCCGTCCTTACCCTTGTACACGATGAAGAAAATACTTCTGCTCTCCGACACCCACGGCACACTCGATGCGGCCATCCTGCGCCACGCCCGGGAAGCCGACCAGATATGGCATGCGGGCGACATCGGCTCGATGGCCGTCGCTGAAGGCCTCGCGGCCGTGGCTCCCCTTCGTGCCGTCTATGGCAATGCCGACGGCGGAGAAATCCGCGCTGCATTCCCCGAGCGGCTTCGCTTTGTCGAGGAAGGGGTGGAAGTCCTGCTCAAACACATCGGAGGCTATCCCGGGCACTACGACCGCAGCGTGCAGGAGGAACTCTTCGCCGCTCCCCCCACGCTGTTCGTCTGCGGGCATTCGCACATCCTGAAAGTGATGATGGACCGCCGCCTGGGTGTCATGCACTTCAACCCCGGTGCCGCCGGGAGATACGGCATCCACCACGTGCGCACCCTGCTGCGCTTTACCCTGGAGAAGGGGAAAATCGACCATCTGGAGGCCATCGAACTGGGTCCCCGCGCCGGATGGTAACGCTTATGAAAAATATTGCTTTGGCATAACGGGACTCTTGATGCGACAGAAGGGTAAAAAAGCGCCCCCCTTCCCCAAACCGTCTACCGGAACACCTTCTCGGGGATGGACACGCCCGGATCGACCGACGTGGTCTGCCAAATGATCCTTCCGCTCTCGTCCCGGATCTCAGTCGTAAAGGGATACATCACCCCGTCCACCTCCTTGTAGTCCCTGTAATCGGAATACGAAGCGATCTTCTCCGGTTCATAGCGCGTCACCCGGCCGTTCTCGTCGGTTTCCTTCACGGCTCGCGAAGCCACCTCCTCGATGCGCAATACCCGGTAATCCTCCGTCGAAAAATAGTAGTTCTGTATTTTCCCGTCCGGCAAAGTAACATTCATCCGGTAGGTGAAATGCCCCAACACCGGCACGATGCTGTCCAATTCCGCCTGGAAGCCTTCCTTTTCGTAATCCAACAGCGGGAAGATCGAACGGGACAGACGGCCCTTTTCCACCGCATCGGCCGAAAGAGCGGTCGTGGTATTCTCTACCTTGGTGTATCCCATGTTGCCGTTGTAGGTCGTCTTGAGATAAACCTCGTCGTCGAAGAGCAGCAACTGCTGGTAGTAAAACGGCAAACGCGCCAACACCACCGCCTGAAGTTTTCTATCGCCGATAAGGATGTCGTACTGCTGGCGGAGCGTCTTGACCGCCCGCATTTTCTTTTCTCCGCCCATCGCCTCGAAGTACCGCTCCAGCACATCCCGCGCCGAAATACTGTCGGTGATCGGCTGGGACAACGAAGGCCGTGCCACCCGCTGGGCCGTCTTGTCGTAAAACGTCACATCGTACCCGGCCAGCTCCAAAGGCGGCACCACCTTGCGCGCATCGCCGTAGATGACGATCCGGAACTGCGAAGGCTTGATGTACTTTTGCGCCACCCGCATCACATCCTCGGCCGTCACGTCGTTGATCTGCCGGAGAATATCTTCCAGGAAGTCCTGTTTTACCGTGCCGTTTTCCACCGCGACTCCATAACTACCCATCGCTTCCCGATCCTCGAACGAAAGAGCGATCCGCCCGATCAAGTACTGCTTGACCGAAGCCAGGGTCGTCGAATCCAACGGTGTGCGGCGAATGCTCTGCAACCGGGCCGTTTTTTCGGTAATGGTACGGACAGCCTCCAGATTGGGCACCCGCGCAGAGAGGTACATGTATCCCCCCAGCGGATCGGGCGAAAGCGAAAACGTGTTTTCCGACCGGGGAGCTGCCCCCAACGAAGCCTGGATGTTGCTCAGCAGATCGCCGCCCATCAGGTGGTTGATGATCATCGCCGGAAAGACATCCGGGGAATTGTAGTCGAATTCCGCAATGTTCGAGATAATGATCCGGCTGTCATGTGCCGAAGGATCATGGATAAAGTCGATCGCGGTAGAAGGCAGATCGTTCACCGAGGACATCTTGTCCTGCGGCACCTCGGCCCTTCCCCAAAAGCGGAAACGACCCTCGACCAGTTTCCGGGCCTGCGCTTCGATAATGTCCCCCATGATCAGCAGCACCGCATTGTTCGGACGCCAGTAGGTACTGTAATACTCCTGGCAATCGTTGACCGTAATGCGATCGATCGTCTCGGGAGAAGCGAACTCTCCGGAAGGGATCTTCCCTCCGAAAGCCAACGCCCGGTACACCCGGTTGAGGATTTCGCTCGGACGGGCATCGGCGAGCGCATAGTCGTCCTTCATCGCCTGTTTTTCGGCAAAAAACTCCTGCAAGGGGAACGAAGGGCGCAAGACCACATCGGCGAAAAGATTGAAGTTCTGCGTAGCGTATCTGGCAAGTCCCGACACGTAAAAACTGCTGCGCGTCATCCGGTAACGGCTGCCCATATTGGCCAGCGAATCGGTGATCTGTGTCTTGGTACGGTTTTGCACCCCCGCCAGCAACATGGCGGCCGTCAAGTCGGAAACCCCCTTTTTGTCTTTCTCGAACACCCCCTGGTTGCTGATCCCGATGTAGAACGTTACCACCGGGACCGAACTGTCGGGATAAACGAGTACCTTCAGCCCATTGTCCAGCGTAAAGCGCACTGGGGTGCCGATCTTCACATAAGGTGGCTGAGTAGGCTGCGGCAGGCTGTCGTACACTTTCGCCTGGTAGGCATCGGCCGCCATCAAGGTATCGGTAAGGCGTTGCGGTCCCAACTCCGACTCGGCATCGCTCATCGAAATTCCGTAGAGCGAAGCCAGTGCCGCCTTGATCTGCGCATCCCGCTGCCGGAGCGAATCGCGTTCCACCTGCGAAACGACGTAACTGGCCGCCGAAGAATCCGTCGGGGCAAAAACAATTCCCTCCGCGGCAAGCGTATCGGTCGTATTTTCTTCCGTATCACTTCCCCGGGATGAGCGTACGGTTTGTGCCGAATCCTGTGTCAAGACCTCTCCCACAGCCGCCAGCGTATCCGCCGGCAATCCCAGAATGCGCTCCATCGCCTGGAGAGCCCGCACCGAATCCGCTTCTTGCCGAACTTCCTGCCGCGTCTCTTGCGAGCCTTGCTGCCAAACGGAATCCTTTGCCAGAACCCCATAGCCACGCAGGGTCTCACTCACCGGAGACACGTCCGTCGTATCCGCCGGCCACATCCCGGACAGACCGTCCCCTTCCACGATCCCTATGGACAATAGACAGGCGGCAGCAAGTCCCCATCCTCGCAGCCGAACTTTTCCAAAAAGCCGTATCGAAGCGATCTTCTTCATCCTCTTTCTTCTCTCTCTTTAATCCGCCCCTTGCGAAGAAGGAAGTTCATAAATCGTTTTCATGTTGTCATTGCGCAGGAAACGCCGCACCACGGTCCGCACATCCTCTTGCGTGTAGGCCGAAAGTTGCTCCATCCGCCGGTTGAGCTGAGCCGCATCGCCGAACAGCAATTCGTTCAGGGCCAGGGTCCGAGCCATTCCTTGATTGGACGAGATACTCTCCCAAGCCGACATCCGCGCCGTATTGAGGGCCTTGGTCAATTCGGCAGGCGAGATGTCAAAATTTTTCATTCGTTCCAATTCCTGGCGCACCGTTTCTTCCACTCGGGCGATCTCCGCTCCCGGCTTGAGCGAAACTTTCACGGCAAAGACCGAAGCTCGTTCCATCGGCAACACCTTGTACCCCACATCGGTAGCCAAGTCCTCCTCTTCGACCAGCCTGCGGAAAAGCCGCGAGCCATCCGGGGCTGCCAACACCGTTCCGATAAAGTCGAACACGCCGAACTGATGGTCCGAATACGGCAATACCTGCCAGGCAAAAACCACCGAACGGTCTTCCGGTTCCACGATCAGTGTATCGGCGTGCCGCCTTTGCTCCACAGTCGTAAGGATCCCTCCCCCTACGTCCACCGCCTTCCCGTCGGACAGCACTACCGTATCGGCCACCGCATCCCCTACGGAAAACACCGTCGGGTTCAGTTCTACCTGCACGGTATCGGGCGGGAGCAGGGAAAACATTTCGACCACGTACTTGCGCACCGAATCGGGATGCACATCCCCACTGACAGCCAGTACGGCTTTTTTCGGAGAAAAATACAAACTCTCGTAAGCCTTGGCCGCCTGCATCGTCATCCCGCTGTCCAAGGCTGCTACTTCGGGCACCAGGCGCAGGTTGACCGTGCGCACCATTCCGCGCAAAGCTTCGTCCTCCCGTCCCGACAAATCTTCGCTGCGCGCCGCATCCTCCCGGCGGATCTGTTCGAGTACCTGCTGGTACGCAGCCGTGTCTTCCCGGAAGCCGTACGCCCGTTCACTGGCCAGCCAAATGGCCCCTTTGAGCAGATTGGAAGAAAAACTGTCGCTGAAGAAAACCACATCCGGGGCTACTTCCACCGAAGTTCCCCCCCCGTAGGTCTCGAGGATCGAACGGTATTCCCCCGGGGAAAGATGACCCGTGGATTCGGTCAGCATCCCGACTACCACGCGGTTCACCCCGACCAGAGTACTGGGTTCGTCATTCAAACCGCTGCGGTAGAGCAGCGCAACGGACACTACCGGCGAACGGTGGTCGGGATGCACCAGCACCCGCAAGCCCGAGGGCATCACAAAACGCTCGAACTCCACCTGCTGTCCGCACAAAACGGCCGGGAGCACCGCTGCTGCGAGCACCATCCACCATTTCTCCGCTTTCTTTATCGCCGATCCCATCGTCTGTTTGTTTCTCTCGTTTTCTCTTTCACGCCTTTTCTCATCCCTCCTCCCGGCACCCCCGTCGGCTCACTTGGCGAACGCCCCCTCGGGCCCCTTTCGCGCTTTTCTGCACACCGGTTGGCTGTTCCAGCTCACCAATCGTACACCGTGATCTTTTTCGCCCGCACGAAAGCACCCGAATAGTCCGGATTCTGCTTCAACACGGCCAAGGCCTGCTGCGCCTGCTGCTGGGTCAGGTAAGCCCCCACGAAGACCTTGTAGTCCGGCGTGTCGTATTCCATCTCGACGTGTTCCATCGGATAGGCTTCCCGGAATGCCTCGAGCACGCGGGTAGCCTGCTGTTTGCGTCCGTAGTAGATCTGGATGACAAAACCATCCACCTTGCGGCCGTCGTCGTTGTTTTCCACCCGCAAGCGGAGCAACTCCTCGATCCGGGGATCGGCCTGGATCTGCACCCGGCCGGCCGACTGACCCTGCGCCTGGAACGCCCCGCACAAAACGAGCGCCAGCATACCTATCTTCAATCCTTTCATTTTCAGAAAACGCAAATGCTCTTGCGTAAGAGACAAATTTAAGGATTACCCCGTAAAAAAACTCTAAAAAAAGCCTAAAAAAACTAATTTTGCAACCATGCTACAGATACAAGACACGCTGGTTTCGGACGAGGTGATCCTCGAATCCTTCGTCTGCGACCTCTCCCGCTGCCACGGCGCCTGCTGCGTGGAAGGCGACTGCGGCGCTCCCGTAGAGGAATCGGAAAAACGCCTCCTCGAAGACCTCCTCCCCCGCATCGAACCGTACATGCGCCCCGAAGGCATCGAAGCCGTCCGCCTGCAAGGCGCCTGGACGGACGATCCTTACGACCACGCCCCCTCCACCCCGCTGGTAAACGGGCGGGAATGCGCCTACCTGACTTTTTCTGCGGACGGCACGGCTCTGTGCGCCATCGAACAAGCCTACCGGGACGGCCGCATCGCTTTCCAGAAACCCATCTCCTGCCATCTATATCCCATCCGCCTGAGCCGCATCCTGTCCTTCACCGCCCTGAACTACCATCGCTGGGACATCTGCCGCGACGCCTGCGCCCTGGGACGCAAACTCGGCGTCCCGGTGTACAAATTCCTGCGCGAACCCCTCATCCGACGCTTCGGGCAAGCCTGGTACGACGAACTGTGCCTCACCGCCCGGGAATACGCCCGGCAGATCGCCCGCCGATAAATAATAACACGCCCCCTCCCGGCCGGAGCGTTCGAAAACAACCTTTCCCCTCGCAGCGTTTCCCCTGCCCAGTAGAAAAAACGCATCCCGGTGAAACCTTTTCCCGCCAGAGGTCGGTCTAATTGAGAAAACACCTCAAATACCCCAAAGTATCATGAAGCATCCCCGCCGCCTTCTCCTGCTTCCCGCCCTGCTGGCATTCAGCCTTTCGGCTGTCGCCCAGACTGCCGACCCGATCGAACTGCACATCCAGCTCAAAGGCCTGCAAAAGGGCGATCGGCTCTACCTCACCCGGCCGGGAGACAACCGCACGGACACCCTCGTGGCCACGCGCAAACACCGAGCAGACCTCACCCTTACCGTCCCGAAAACCCAGGAAGGTTTCCTTTACTACCTGCCCGAGGGGAAAACGCCGGAAGACCTGCTGGAATCCGAAGTCCGTTCCCTCTGCCTGCAACCCGGCGACCGCCTGACGGTCAAAGGACATTTGTCTGCCCTCGGAAAGGCGAAGGTAGGCGGAGACCTGTACGAGGGGCACCCTTACCGAGACTATTTCCGCGCATTGGACGCCATTTTTGCCGAAGCGTGCGTGTATTCCGATTCGCTCCATACGCTGCTCAAAGAAGTGCAAGCCCTGCCCGAATCCACCCAGGGAAGCCTCGCAGACTCGCTCCGGGGAGAAATCCACCGCCTGAACGACCAGAGCTGGGCTGTGGTGGAACGTTCGTACCGGACGATGGAAAGTTTCGTTCGGCATTACCCCCAGGATCCTTTCTCAGCCTATGTGCTTACGTGTATCAAGGGATCCAAGTTTGAAAAGACCCGTCAGGAACTCTTCGACTTGCTGAGCCCGGAGGCGAAAGACACTCCGGCCGGACGCGAGATGGAGGAATATTTCGCCACCAACCGCGCATGGAAACAGGCCGATTCCCTGATCACCGAGGGGGCACAAGCCCCGGAATTTACCCTTACGGGGATCGATGGCCAGAAAGTGTCCCTGTCCGACTTCCGCGGAAAATACCTCGTGCTGGACTTCTGGGGATCGTGGTGCGGTCCGTGCCGGGAGGCAAACCCCTACCTGAGAGCCCTGTACGAGCGGTACAAGGACCGGTCGGACTTTGCCATGCTGTCCCTGGCGCTGGATCGCGACGATGCCGCCTGGCGGGAGGCGGTGCGCACCGACAGCCTCTGCTGGCCACAGGTCAACATGTGCGAGGAGCCAGCCGGCCCCACCTCGGTAAACGTGCGCTACGGGGTAAGTCTTTACCCTACGCAGATGCTCATCTCTCCCGACGGGCAGATCCTGGTGCGGCAAAACGGCTTCCGGCCGGATCACGATGCCATTGCGGCGCGCCTGGAGGAATTGTTCGGGCAGCCATAAGCGGGCAAGTGCAGCGGGGGCGGGCAAGCGGGGCGCGG
>DCEW01000098.1 GCA_002314265.1 Flavobacteriales bacterium UBA1820 | reverse complement strand
GCTTTTTGCTTGCCCGCAAGGGGAGTGTGTCGAAACCTCCCCAACGGTTTTTATTTCTGATAGTGATAGTTCTTCCGGCTGCGCCCCACGTAAAGGTTGTATTTCACCCCAGCCAGGATGGACATCTGCGGAGCCTGAACGTAAGAAGTGGTGTAGAACTTCTGGTTCAGCAGATTCTGCCCCTGTACATATACCTGGTAGCGTTCGTTCTGCGGCTTCCACAACAGACGAGCCGAAAGCAAGGAGGCCCATTTGTAAGTAGTCGTATCGGCACCGATGGTCTCTACGAGGTCTCCGGAGCGCTGTTGCAGGGAGAAATCCACGTCGAGCGAAAGATTGCGCAGGATGCGTACCGAAGCGTTGGCCTGACCGTTGTACTTGACGTAGTTGTAGGTCAGTCTGGAATATTTGTCATTCAGATTGCTGTGGTTGTAGGCAAAGGCCACGGAGAGGTTGGTTACCGGAATCGTCCCACCCGTGAGACGATTCAGGTCGATCCGGTAGCGTCCCTCGACGCCCATCACCGTAATCTTTTCCGAACTGTAGTTGGCGTACTGGAAATACCCTTCGCTTGTCTGAAGTTGAGAAATAATCCCATTCTTGACACTCGACAAGTAACCGGTAAGCACCAGATTGCTGTAATCGTCCTGGTATTTCACCCCGAGATTGAACTGGTTGTTGAACTCGTTCTCCGGATCGTCGTTTCCCCAGAACAGGTCGCTGTGCGAATAAAGTTCGAAAAAGATCTCGTTGCGGAATGCCCGGTCAAAGCTGGCAAAGACCTTCAGTTTGTTTTCTATGACATTGTAACCCAATTCTACGCCATACATAAAGGCTACATTTTCATAAGCTGTCGAATTGTTGATCGAAAGTCCTGCACTGGCGTACCACTTGCGCATCTTCAGGCTCAAGTCCAGATACAGACGCCAGGAATCCATCCCGTTGCCGTATTTGTAGAAATTGTAAGGTTTCCCCGGTACCTGCGTCCACCCGTTGAGCAAGTCGCCCAAAATGTCGTTGGACATGAATCGAGCCGAGTTGAAATTGAAGCCGAAGAATACGTCGATCCGCTTGGCCCGATATTTACCTCCGAAATCGAACGAAGAGTTGCGCACCCGGTCGTACACGACTTTATCGAGGTAATAATGTGCAAAAGGATCATCCAGCGACGTATTGCGGTAACCGTACGGATCGTATTGGTCTTTGAAATTGGAGTAGGCGTACTTCACGAACAGATCGAAACGGGGACCTACCGGCATATCGAACCCGAAATTTCCCCGGAAGTAGTACGTATCCATGTTTTCCGCCCCGGTCGAACGCTGGAACATGAACGGCATGTTGTAATGGTTGTACACGAACGACCCGTCCAGGAATATATTCATCCACTTGGTTGCCTTGAACTGCGTATGCAGGTGCGTCTTCACGTCGGTGCGCTCCTGGTCTTCCCATGAGGAAGTCTCTCCAGCCGCGCTGGCTACCACATCCAGTCGTTTATAATTGTACGTTCCGATCAGGTGTCCTCCGTAGTTGGACTGGGTACCCCCAAAGCCTCCTACACTGATCCCGTTGTTTTCGACATCCCGGCGGGTAACGATGTTGATCACCCCGTTGGTAGCGTATTCGCCGAACTGCCGCGCATTGGCACCTGTACGGATCTCGATGTGGTCGATCATGTCGAGGGTCACCGGGATATTGTCCAAGGTGTAGGTTTCGCGCAACACGCTGTTCATCCGCTGCCCGTCCAAGAGGATCAGTACACCCTCCGCGCTACCTCCGCGCATGTACACCTGACCGAAAGACTGCATCGGACCGCTGCTCTGCACCGAAGTGTTCAGGGCTTGGGACAGCACCCCGGCAAGGGTCTGGGTAGCACTGGATTCGATTTGCTGGCGGGTGATGATTTCCGTTCGTCCCAGTTCCGAAAAGTCGGAAGGCACTTCTTCGTTTTTGAACAGAGCGATCTTTTCGGGCGTCGTCGAAGGAGTCGCAAGAGTATCGGCCGACGGGGTTTCCTGAGCGAAAACCTGCAGGGATACCCCCATGCAAACACCGAGAGCGAGTAGGCTTTTCATTAAAATTGAACACTTTTATTTTAGGGACAAAAGTAGTCAATAAAACTTTTCGCGCCACCGCTTCTGTCCGTCTTTTTCGGCACGGGAAGCGAAATTAATAAAAAATTAAGAGCTATGCCGTAATTTTGCCCCGGAACTTTAACACCTCGTTACCATACCAAGCCAAACCGTGATGAACCCATCCCTTCCTCATACCACACACCCACAGGTACGCCTGCTCGTACAACTGTTTCAGGCAGCCGGCCTGCGCCATGCCGTCCTTTCCCCCGGTTCGCGCAACGCTCCCCTTGCAGAGGAATTCGCAGCCTCGCCCTTGCAATGCTTCTCGGTGGTGGACGAACGCAGTGCTGCCTTTTTCGCCCTCGGCCTCTCCAAGGAGGAAGACCTACCGGCCGTAGCGGTCTGTACTTCCGGTTCGGCCGTATTGAACTACTACCCCGCCGTGGCCGAAGCGTACTACTCCCGCATTCCCCTGATCGTCGTATCTGCCGACCGACCTGCCGACTGGATCGACCAGGCCATCGGACAAACCATCCGTCAGGACCGCGTACTGGCCTCGCACACCGTGTACAACACCACCCTGCATGAAGGAGACGACCCGCAAACCGCCTGGTACAACCGCCGGGAGATCAGTGCCGCCATCCAGGCTGCCCGGCGGGAAAGCGCTCCGGTACATATCAATGTTCCTCTGAGTGAGCCCCTGTACCAAACCATCGACCTGCCCGAGGGAGAACCCGCTCCGATCCTGACCCGGGAGCCCGCCACCGCAACGACCCTCTCGCCCGAGAGCCGGGAGAACATCCTGCACCTGTGGCAGGAAAGCCGCCGGAAAATGATCCTGGTCGGAGCCTCCCGCCGAAGTGAAACGCTGGAAAAACACCTCCGCCAGCTCGCCCGCGAAAGCGATACGGTCGTCCTGTGCGAAACTACCTCCAACCTGCACGGCGAGGACTTCTTCGAACACATCGACCGGATCGTCCTTCCCCTTTCCCCCGACACCGCCTCTGCCCTGTATCCCGACCTGCTGATCACCTGCGCAGGAATGGTCGTCTCCAAAAAGATCAAGACGTTCCTCAAGGCCGCCTCCCCACGCTACCACCTGCACGTGAGCCCCTACACTTGGCCGGACACCTACATGTCCCTCACCCACCGCATACCGATGAGCGGCGAGGCGTTTTTCCCGCTGCTGTGCGGGACGGAAAGCACCGACGAAGGATACCTCCGCGCATGGAAACAACTCGACCAAAAGCAGGAACGCGCTCACCGGGAGTACTGCCAGAGAGCACCGTACAGCGATTTCAAAGTATGGGAACTGCTCTCCCGCGCCCTTCCTCCCCATACCCATCTGGAAGTAGCCAACAGTGCCGCCATCCGTTACAACCAACTGTTTCCCCTGCCGCAAAGTGTTACCGTAAGCTGCAACCGGGGCACCAGCGGCATCGACGGATCGACCTCCACAGCCGTAGGGGCTGCCGTAGCGCTCTCGCCCCGACCGGTAACCCTGGTCAGCGGCGATCTGGCTTTTCTCTACGACAACAATGCCCTGTGGAACGACCACATCCCGGCCGAGATGCGCATCGTGGTGATCAACAACGGCGGGGGCGGTATCTTCCGCATCCTCAACGGTGCACGCACCAGCCTCATCTGCTCCCGGTACCTGCAAGCCGCCCACCGAAAAAGCGTCGAACCGCTAGCCCGCCTCCACAACTGGGAATATCGCGCAGCCGACGATACGGAAAGCCTCCGGGAAGCCTTGCGCGATTTCTGGGAACCTTCCTCACGCCCCCGGATGCTGGAGGTGTTCACCCGAGAGGAAGACAACGACGAGGTACTTCGCGGATATTTTTCGTATTTGTCCGAATAATCCCTGCCCTGCGGGAAAAAACAAATGCTTCCCCGCAGTCTTTCCAAAGAAAGACTATTCAAGACATCCGAGGCAAAAACTCCCCGGAGACGTGGTATTTGCCCATAAAGGAAAAAGGGAGACAAAATGCCTCTGGAACACTCCGAGATTCTGCGTCCAAGTAGCGGATCGGAGTCTCCCGATCAATAAATGCTGAAGCCGTGCTGGGGCTTGATGACGATCCCCACACGGACGTAACCGCTGAAGGCCTTGTAGTCCAACAGACTTTCCCCGTAACCGTTGTAGTACTGGATGCAGAGATACTGGTTGCTCCTTTTGGTCAGGCGAAAGGCAGCTTCGAGCATAAAATTGGCGTTGAGATCCCACCCACCCCGTTTGGTGTACACTCCGGAAAAGGAAAAACGCCGGTTCGGGGTCTGATAATTGGCGGCTACGTGCCAATAACCGGCATAGCGGTTGATGTCCTTGTTTTCCTTGGCCGTCCAGAAGGGCACCCAAACCTTGAACTGCAGGTTGAGATTGCGGTTGACCGAATACAAAGCGGTGAAGCTGACTTTGTTCACGCTTCGGTTCCAGATACTGTCCCGGCCGTTGGATTCGTGTTCCACTTGAAAGAGCAGCACGCCCACCACGTGATCGTTGAGGACAATGTTGTTGCCCACGCCCAACGAAGGGTTGTACACCGTCTCGGCAAAGGGGGCGGACTTTTTGTAAATATCCCAGAACGAACGTTGGGAATAGGTGAGAAACACGTACATCTCGTGCGGGAGGATGCCCTTGATGAGCCGGTGCATGATGCTCACCTGAAATTTGGCATCGCTGTTGTTCTTGTTAATGCCTCCTCCCCGGAAATTGGTACCGGTCACGAAATAATTGTCCTTGTATATCCCGAAAGCCGGGATAGTTTCCAGTTCGCGACGTACGCTGTCGCGGTGGGGGAAACGGGATACATCGATCTTTTCCGTCCACTTCCCTTTTTCCTTCCCTTGTTCTTGTCCCAAGAGAGCGGAAGAAGACAGACACAGGATCGAAAACAACAACAATCTTTTCATCATTCCTACTGCGGCCGAGCCATTTTGTGAAAGGGACAAAGGTAGTGAAAGGCGAGCGCAACGACGAAGGGGAAAACGAAGTTTTCCTCCAAAGGCCTTGCCGAGCCGCCTCCT
>DCEW01000077.1 GCA_002314265.1 Flavobacteriales bacterium UBA1820 | reverse complement strand
GCCCCCTTTGCTTGCCCGCACGCCCTGCCCCATCAATCCTTCTGGTACTCGATGCGGCTGTGGTAGATCTCGAGCAGTTTTTCGGTCAGGATCTCCTTCAGGCGGTTGATCTGGCGATAGGAGATTTCGGCTTCATCGAACTGCCCGTCCTGACGCTGACGTTCCACCACCGAAGCGATCAGATCGCGCAAGGACTGTTCGGAGATATGTTTCAAACTGCGCGAAGCCGCCTCGACCGAATCGCAAATCATCAGGATGGACTCCTCCTTGGACACCGGTTTTCCGAATGTGTACCGGAAATCCTGCTGCGAAACATTTTCTGCTCCGTACATCTCGACGGCCTTTTTCCAGAAGTAGTACACCAGCGAATGGCCATGGTGGGTCGCGATGAACTTCATAACGATCGAAGGCAAGCCGTACTTGCGCGCCAATTCCAACCCGTCGCTCACATGGCGGCGGATGATATTTGCACTTTCCCTCGGATCCAACGCATCGTGGGGATTGTAATGCGCCCCTTGGTTTTCGATAAAGTAGCCCGGGTTTTTCAGTTTTCCCACATCGTGGTACAACGCCCCCACACGCACCAGGAGCGCATTTCCGGCCATTTCCCGGGCGGCCTGCTCGGCGATATTGGCCACAGCCAGGCTATGCTGGAAGGTACCCGGGGCTTTTTCCGACAGCAGGCGCAGCAGCGGCGAATTGGTATCGGTGAGCTCCAGCAGAGAAATATCGGATACCAGCCCAAACACCTTTTCATAGATGTAGATCACCGGCTGGGCAAACAGCATCAACACACCCGAGATGAGCAAATATCCCGAGATGGAGAGCATTTCTGCCGAGAAAGACGGGTTCTGGATCAGCATCACCCCGATCGCAACCAGAATGGAAATCCCCGTAATGCGCGCCACGCTGACAAAAAGCCGGCTGCGGTGGTAGATCACGTTCGAGGTAAACGAACAAGCCACCCCGGTGATAAGCCCGACGAACAGGTACATGTACATGTTCGGTGCCATGAACGAGCAAAGGTACACCGTGAAGAGGTGCTCCATGAAAGCGATCCGTGCATTGAAAAACGAACGCAGCACAATGGTCTGCAAACAGATGGGTACGATGTAGATCATCGCCGGGGAAAAACGCGTCACGATGTAGCACAAGCCGAAGGAAACGAACATCGTGGAGAGCAGCAGCAGGAGCGGTTTGCGGTGGAAGTATTTTCCCCGCTTGAACTGCCGGAGCACCCCGTAGAACGAGAGGAACACCGAAAATACCACCACGACATACCCCAGCGTCGTTCCCCAAAAGCCATCCTTGTCTCCTTGCGCATTGTAGACCTTCCGCAGGGACTCCAGGACATTGTACGTGTAGTCGGACACCGGCTCGTCTTTGCTGATGATCAGTTTCCCGCGCGCCACAAAACCGTAATTGGGGGATATTTCGTCGAGACTCTCCGACAGAGCGGTCTCGGTCAGATCGATGTCGTAGCTGACGTTGGGAGTGAGCACCGCCTCGAAAAGCGCCAGCATCCGCTCGGTATCCTCCGAGGAGACGCCCGCCGCCCGAAGGCGTCCTCCGGCATATTCCAAGGCCGAATCCGGGGTATAGAGTTCGGAAAAGATCACCTCCTCCTCCCGGTTGTCCTGCAAGAGGGATACCAATTCGTTGCGGCTGCGAACAACCCCGGAAGTCGCTTGCGAGACTACTCCCCGGGTCATGATCCGTTCGAGAAGCCCCCGGCCGGTTTTCTTCAGGCGTTCGACGTTGCCCTGCGACTCGGCGAACATCGAGGAAAAATTGTCCTCGTACTTGCGCAATACGGTCAAAGAGACCGTATCCGAATACACGAAATAATGCCGGCTGGACGAGCGGATCTGTTCCCGTTCGGTGCGGAGCTGCTCGTCGGTTTTGGACAGCACAAAGTCAAAAGGTGCCGTCAGGTCGTCGTATTGCCAGGCCTGCCCCCGGCTGTAATCGTACTTGAAGCTATGGTTTTTGGGGATGACCAACACCACCGCAAGGGCTGTAATCAAAAACAGGGACAACTTGAACACCCGGCTTCCGTTCGTCTTCAGGAAAGCCCGGACTGCCCTCCACAAACCTTCCCCCCGGTTGCGAATCTCCTCCATACCGTATGTTTCTTTTTTTGTTCCGATAAACAAAAATAAACAAAGCCGGGCGCAGCGGCAAGGAGAAAACAAAGTTTTCGCTCCCGGCGGCACCGAGGGGCCTTCGTCCCCTGCCTGAAAAAACGCCACAGAGCGCAAAAAAGCTCGCAAAATCGGGCCGTCTCCCGTTTTTTTTGTTTTTTTTATTAAATTGCGCCCTCAAAACCTGAAAAACTCCCCGAAAAACACCACAAAAACACATGGAAAAACGGCACGCAGTCATCGTAGCGGCAGCACGCACTCCCATCGGCAGTTTTCGCGGCGGTCTGAAAGACATTCCGGCCACCCAACTGGGCGCCATCGCCATCGAAGGTGCAATGGAACGCTGCCCGTCCATAAAAAAAGATGAAATCGACGAAGTTTACATGGGCTGCGTTCTCCAGGCCGGTCTGGGACAGTCCCCGGCCAAACAAGCCGCCCTGCAAGCCGGTATCTCGGACCGCGTTCCCGCCACCACGGTCAACAAAGTCTGCGCTTCGGGACTGAAGGCCGTCATGCTGGGCGCCCAGAGCATTGAGATAGGCGACAACGACATCGTCATTGCCGGCGGGATGGAAAGCATGTCCCGGGTGCCGCACTACCTGCCATCGGGACGCGACGGGCAAAAATTCGGCCACGTTACCCTGGTGGACGGCATGTTGTACGACGGACTGACCGATGCCTTTTCCAACGAACACATGGGCCTGTGCGGGGAAGCCTGCGCCGAGGCCTACGGCATCACGCGGGAGGAACAGGACACCTTTGCCATCGAGAGCTACACGCGCAGCGCCAAAGCCTGGAGCAAAGGGGTATTCGACGCCGAAATCGTCCCCGTCCAGGTAACCGACCGCAAAGGCCACACCTTCCAGATCCGCGAAGACGAAGAATACAAAAACGCCAAACTGGACAAAATCCCGCTGCTGCGCCCCGCCTTCAAGAAAGACGGCACCATCACGGCCGCCAACGCCTCGACCATCAACGACGGAGCCGCCGCCCTGGTGCTGACCTCCGAAGAAAAAGCGCAGGCGCTCGGCCTGTCTCCCTTAGCCCGGATCGTATCCTACGCCGATGCCGCACAAGCGCCCCGGGATTTTCCCACCTCCCCCACGCTGGCCGCCCGCCGTGCCCTGCAACGGGCCGGGCTGACGGAAAAGGACATCGACTACTGGGAGATCAACGAAGCATTCTCCGTGGTAGGGATCGTCAATACCCGCCTGCTGGAACTGGACAAAGACCGGGTCAACGTCTTCGGCGGAGGGGTTTCGCTGGGGCACCCTCTGGGAGCCTCCGGAGCGCGCATCCTTGTTACCCTGCTCACGGTACTGGAGCGCAAGAACGCCCGCCTGGGCTGCGCCGCGGTATGCAACGGCGGCGGAGGTGCTTCCGCCCTGATCGTCGAACGGCTGTAAGCACCGCTGCAAATATTCCAGACTACGACTTCTGCGGCTCCTTGCCCTCCAAGGGCGGCGGAACGTCTTGTCCCGGCCGTTTTTCATGCACACACAAACATCCTGACAGGAATTCCACGACCTGGCCCCGAGTCTGTTTTTGCCCTTTTCCGCAATCCTCAAACCAAACGTCTCAGAAAAATGAAAACATCGGTTTTGTGCTTCACCCTGGGGCTGTGCGCCTGCGCAGCAGAAAATGCCGACGAGCAAACATCTGCCCCGACAAACCCGGAACGATCCGCACCGGCGGACACCACATGGCAAGCACCTTCCCGGCCGGCCTACGAAGGCTTCCGGTGGGATACCCTGTCCGGAGCCGGCCTCAAGCTGTGGGCGCAAGCCAATGAAAACATCCGGCTTTTGATCGACCCTTCGCTGCCGGGGATCGTCCAAGTCCGGGATGGTGATCCTTCTCCCTGCCTGAAAGTCCGGATTTTCGACCTGGAAAACAACCGGATCGACGACGTATTGCGCTATCTCGAGAACACTCCGCAGTGGGACAAGGAACAAACCTGCCGTTTCCAACCGATCGAGTCCAAACGCCCTGGAGTGCGCCGCTACCACCTCGTTCCTACGGGAGAGTACGCCCGGCAGGTGAAACGCCAAATCGAACAAAGCCCCGTCCCAAGCACGTGCAACGGCTGGGGGACAGGCAACAGCGGGCAGCGGTATTTTGAGATCCATGAAAACCGCCCCGACAAGGCTCTCTTTGTCGAAATAGGCCAAGACGCTCCGCTGTTCGACGAAAACAGCCTCGCGTTTACCGCACAAGCCGATTCGTCCCTTTCGACGGACCTCCTGTACACGCTCACGGGCGAAGTGCGCATCGGGCACGAAGTCCGCTCTTTCCGCCCGGACGGCAGCCCGGAGGAATTCTGGATCGTCGACAAGACCGGCACCCTCACCGCCCGATACGACCGCGCCACACAAGGACAAAAGAACGGAAAACCGGCCCGGGCAACCCTCAAGATGGAATACAACGGGAAGTGGGACGATGGTTTTGCCGCCGAATACGACGGGGTGTTCCTCGTGCGGGAAGTGCTCTCGGTAGAATAATTCTCAAACCCTGCCTACCCAACCTCCCAAAAAAATCGGCCGCGGGNNACTCTCGAAAGAAGAGAAACCCGCGGCTGATTTTTGGGAAGAACACTTCCTGCCCCGCTCAATCCCACCCGGGCTGACTCTGGTAATCGTCGGTATCCAGGAAAGCGTAAAGCACAAAGCCCAATACAACCACAAAGGCCGCTACGCTGATCCAGGACATCCTCGAGGGCTGCCGCATGTCGAACATCGAGACAAAGAAATCCCGGAACGCCCCGAAAAATTCGAGCGTCTGCTGCCAACCCACGATACCCACCGCGGCACATCCTCCGGCCAAGACGGCCAAAAGGATCACCCAGAGGGAAATATCCCGCCGGGGCAGCGCTCGCCGCACCCGAAGCGAAAAGCCTTCGTCCGGGACGACCGTCTCCCGCAAGGGCGAGAGGATCTCGGCCAACCGGCGGTCGGTCGGATCGGTAAAAAACTCTTGAAGGTCTTGCGTTCGTTTGTCTTTCATTCCGCTCATCGTTTTAACAATTCTGCCAAGTGCGCCCGTCCGCGCGAAACATAGGTCTTGACCGTCGACAGCGGCACACCCATGATCCGGGCAATGTCCTGCTGCTTCTGCTGCTCGATGTAGAACAACACTACGGCGGTCCGCTCGGCCGGGCGAAGGCTTTCGAGCGCCCGGTAAAGGTCGATATTTCTTTCGACCTGCCGGCCGTCGTCGTCCGTTAAATGATATTCACATTCCGACAAATCGCTGTGGGCATGCTGGCGTCGGGAGGCTGCGTAGTCGTAGAACACGTTGTACGCAATGGAAAAGAGCCAGGTGCGGAAGCGGGATTTGCCCTTGTACGAACCGATGTACAGCCAGGCCTTCAGAAAGGTATCCTGGGCGATGTCCGCCGCCAGATCCGCGTCGCCGCCGGTGAGGTTGAGCAGCAGTCGCCGCACATCCCCCTGGTACTTGCGCACCAGGGTGTCGAATGCACGGCGGCTGCCCAAGAGGGTTACCTGCCCCACCAGGATCAAATCTTCAGCTTGGCTCATCGCAGCACTCGGTGGCTAAAGGTATTCATGAGTAGGCGTTCGTTCCTTCTTTCCCGGATCATTCCCGGTCAGCGCCCTCCTGCGCCTGCGAATCGGACTGCGGAGCCGGTGTCTCGGGCACCTCGGCGGAAGACTTCCCGGCGGCCTTTTCGGCCTTGTAGCGGCGGAATTCCTCCATCTCGCGCCGCTGCTGCTCGGTCTTGAGCGAAACATAGTCCAGGTACAGGTAGGCAAAACCGATAAACAGCGGGACGATCCCCAGCACCCATGCATCGCCGCTTCCCACCAGGCCGAAGAACAGCATCGTCCCGAAAGCGAACAGGATCAACAGTACCCCTGTCTTGCGGTAACGCCGGGGCGAACGCAGGTAACGGGCGGCCTGACGCCGGGTTTGTTCGAAGACGGCCGTGTAATCGGACACATCGCCGGGGTAAGGCTCCGAGATCGGTTCGTCCGGCGCGCAGGAGCGGTCCTGTTCGGTTTTGCGATCCAGAAAGACGATCTGCCCCTTCTTCATGGCTTCTATCTGGGCCAGTTTAAGTTCCTGGGAGCGCTGCTTGCCCCGGTCGCGGGCGCGCAGCACCATTCCGAAGACCAGCAGGATGAATATCAGGATTACCAACAGGATAAAGGGGCCTTCGAAAAAACGTTGGGTTTCGCTTTTCCAATACCGGTCCTGACGGCTCATCTGGAGGCGGTAGAGCTGGTTTTCGTTCATCTGCGCATACACCACCGAATCCAGGTAGCGTTCGGTACGCAATTCCTCGAGCCGTGTTTTCTGCTTGTACTCCCAGGCGTAACGCAGCGAATCGAGCGCATACTGCGAAGAGGCCTCGGGCGAAAGTGTATCAGCCACCACGACCGTTTCCCGGGCGGGTGCCTGCTCGTCGGAAGTCTGCTGCGGAGAGGCCGAGAGCGCACACAGGGTTCCCAGGACCGATACCGCGGAGAGTAAAATTTTGTTTTTCATGCCGTTCATTTCTTTTTTGTGGTTGTTCGTCGTTTTTTCTCTGTGAACTTTCTACTGCATTAGACCTCGGGGGACGAAAAAAAGTTTCACCGGCGAAAAGTTTTTTCGTTTTTTTCCTCCCGGCTCGGATACGAAGTCCCGGGGTGCTCCCCTCCCCCAAAAATACGCAGAAGCGCGGGAAGCCGGGGGAGTTTTTTTCCGGAAAAAAAAGTACCTTTGCCTTATGTATCTCAAGAATATCCGCCTGGTCAATTTCAAGAACTTCGACGCGTTCGAGGCGGACTTCTCGCCCAAGATCAACACACTCACCGGCCCCAACGGCACCGGAAAGACCAACATCCTGGACGCGGTGTACTACTTGTGTTTTACCAAGAGTTATTTTTCCGCCGCCGAAGGGCAAAACATCCGCCACGGCGAGGATTTCATGATGCTCGAGGGGAATTTCTGCCGGGGCGAGGACACCGACCCGGTGCTGATGAGCCTGCAACGCGGAGCCAAAAAGTCGGTCAAACGCTGCGGGAAACCCATCGACCGGATGAGCGAATACGCCGGTCTCTACCCGCTGGTGATCGTTTCCCCCTCGGACAGCGACCTGATCGCCGAGGGGAGTTCCCAGCGCCGCAAGTTCATCGACGGGGTCATCGCCCAGACCGTTCCGGGCTACCTCAACCTCCTCACGGCACACGCCCGGGTGGTGGAACAGCGCAACGCTTTGCTCAAACGGCCGGGCGTATCCCCGCTGGAGTTGGACGTGTACGACCTGCCGATGGTCGAACTGGGGCAAAAGGTCCACGCGGCCCGTAAATCCTTCCTCGAAGCCTTCGTGCCGGTATTCCGGCAGGTGTACACCGAAATATCGGGAGGGGGCGAACAGGCCGAGATCGCCTACCGCAGCGTGTTCGACGATCCGAACCCGGCCGAACTTCTCGCTCAGGCCCGCCCGCGGGACCTCGCTCTGGGATTTTCCACCGTCGGGGTGCACAAGGACGACCTGCGCCTGACCCTGGACGGCTACCCGGTCAAGAATTACGGCTCGCAAGGGCAGCAAAAGACCTTCCTCACGGCGCTCAAGCTGGCGCAATTCCGGTTCATGACCCGTGCGAAGGGCGAAAAACCCATCCTACTGCTGGACGATGTCTTTGACAAGTTGGATTCCTCGCGCGTGCAATACATCCTTTCGCTGGTACGGGACGAGGCCTTCGGGCAGATCTTTCTCTCGGACACCCACCCCGAGCGCGTCGATGCCCTGATGGAGGGGATCCCGCACACCGATTACGCTTCGTTCCGCCTCTCCCCTCGCCGCCCATGAAAGACTACGAACCCCGCCAGGCCGGCCGCGTGCTGGCCGACCTTTCCGCCCGCCACCCGAACCTTTCCGACGGACTCACCGCCCGGCGTCTGGAAGAAGTCTGGATGCGGCTGCTGGGCGAACGGGCGCGGCGCTACACGGTGCAGGTGCACTTTTCCCGGGGCGTGATGACGGTCGAAGTCTCGAACGATGCCTGGAAAAACGAACTGCTGCTGGAGCGCACCCGTCTTTGCGCAGCGCTCAACGCACAGGCTGGCGGGGAAATCGTGGCGGAACTCCGCCTTTTATGAGCCGCCGGAGGCGTTAAAAATATCCAAATTGTGGATAAAGTTTCGCCCCGGGACGGGGGAAGATGGATATTAATGAGTAATTTTACGCCAGATTTCCCGGCCTTCTCGCCATATGCCGACAGCCCGGGAACGTGTTACGAAAAAGCTATGGGAAAAATCATCGCCATTTCAAACCAGAAAGGCGGCGTGGGAAAGACCACCACGGCCGTGAACCTGGCGGCTTCTCTGGGGGCGCTCGAAAAGAAAGTGTTGCTGGTGGATGCCGACGCCCAGGCCAATGCTACATCGGGCCTGGGGGTAAATGAAAACGATATTCAGGGAGGCACCTACGAAGTGATCGAGCACCGGGCCCAGGCGCGGGACTTGATCGTGCCCACTTCGGCGGCGGGCGTGGACCTGCTGCCGGCACACATCGACCTGGTCGCGGCCGAAGACGAACTCTCGGACATGCAGGGACGCGAATACATGCTCAAGGAAGCCTTGGCCCCCGTGCGGGAGGACTACGACTTTATCCTGATCGACTGCTCGCCGTCCCTGGGACTGATGACCATCAACTCGCTCACGGCAGCCGACAGCGTGATCATCCCTATCCAGTGCGAATACTACGCGCTGGAGGGACTGGGCAAACTCCTGAGCACCATCAAGAGCATCCAAAGCAGTTTCAATCCTTCGCTCACCTACGAAGGGATGTTGCTCACCATGTACGATCCACGCCTTCGCCTGTCCAACCAGGTGGTCGAGGAAGTGCGCACGCATTTCGAGGACATCGTGTTCCAGACCATCATCCAGCGCAACGTCAAACTGGGCGAGGCGCCTTCGCACGGGGAAAGCATCCTCCACTACGACGCCACCAGCCGGGGGGCTGAAAACTACATCAGCCTGGCGGCCGAAATCATCAAGAAAAACCACATGAACCTCCTATGAGCAAGAAAGTACTGGGCCGAGGTTTGGCCGCCCTGCTGAGCGACGCCAAAAACGACATCAACTCCGCCAGCGACGAGGGAGCGAGCAAGATCGTGGGCAAAACCGCCGAGATCGACATCCAGACCATCTCGGCCAACCCGTTCCAACCCCGCACGCAGTTCTCGGAAGAACACCTGGAGGAACTGGCGGCTTCCATCCGCCAGTTCGGTGTGATCCAACCCATCACGGTGCGCAAGACGGGGTTCAATTCCTTCCAGCTCATCTCGGGCGAACGCCGTTTCCGTGCCGCCCGTCTGGCCGGCTTGACCCACATCCCGGCCTACATCCGCCTGGCCAACGACCAGGAGATGCTCGAAATGGCGCTGATCGAAAACATCCAGCGGCGCGACTTGGACCCGATCGAAGTGGCTACTTCGTTCCGCCAACTGATCGACAGCTGCCACCTCACCCAGGAGCAGATGAGCGAACGCGTGGGCAAGAAGCGCAGCACCATCACCAATTACCTGCGCCTGCTGCGTCTGGAGCCGGTCATCCAGGCCGGAATGCGCGATGGCATCCTTTCGATGGGCCACGGCCGGGCGCTGATCAACGTCGATGACCCCGATGCCCAGATGCGCATCTACCAAAAGATCGTCGAAGGTAGCCTCTCGGTGCGTCAAACCGAAAAACTGGTCAAGGATTACCAGGAAGGCCGCCTGGACGACAAAAAGCCCGAGGGACAGAAGGCCGACGCCACGGCGCTGCCGCAGGAGTGGGCCGAGGCAGCAAAAAGCCTGGGAGAGACCCTCCAAGCCAAGATAGACGTCCGGGTAAACGCCAAAGGACGAGGGCGCATCGTCATCCCGTTTTCTTCCCGGGAAGATTTCGAACGCTTGAAAAATCTGCTGGAAAAAAACTGAACCTACCGCACGCATGGCCTTGAAGAAGATCGGAGAGTACCTTCTGTTTTTTTTCCTTTCCGCAGGGTGGTCGATCCCCCTGTGCGGGCAGGCGGTCGATACGCTCCCTGCACCCCGGGAAACGTCCGATACCGCGCGCTTTGTCCCGCAGAGATCCGAACCCGAGGCTGCGTCGATCGACGGGATGACTCCTCAAGAGGCCATCGCTCTCCTCGAGGCACAAGAGGAAGACACCCTTTCGCCGCGTGAAGCGAAAAAACTCGCCCGTTTCCAAAAGCGCGAGGAAAAACGCCACGCCAAGGAACTCAAGAAACAGGAAAAACTGCGCCGGGAGGTTCAGGAATACTTCACCCACGTGGTTACCGACACTTCCCGGGCCGAGGTCGTTCCCCCGGCCGAACCCGATCCGCTGCTCGACAGCCTTTCCATCCCCAATACGGCCGAATACCACAAGGACGACTCGACGATGATCGGCGAGGCGCTGATGCTGAAAAAACCGCCGGCCCCCAAACCGAAAAGCGCCGCCCATGCGGCATTCCTTTCGGCCATCGTTCCGGGGTTGGGACAGATCTACGGCGGTTCCCAATGGTGGATGGCGCCGGCCTTCTGGGGAGGGATGACCGGTACGCTGCTGGCTGTATCGTTCTACAACGGGTATTACAACGACTTCCGCAAGGAATACAAAAACCGCATCCTCACTGGCGAGGTGCACGATTATGAATATTACGACGATGCCACCCTGGTGAGCCAGATGCAATACGCCGAACAACAACGCGACCTGTGGATCCTGGGCACCGTCGGGGTCTATCTGCTCAACATCCTGCACGCCAATGTATCGGTCCAGCTCTCCGAGTTCCGCACCCAGCGCAAACACCGCAAGATGCTGGAACTTCAGGAAATGTTCGAGCGGCAGGACGCCACCTCTACCCTGACTTTCTCCCCGGCCATGGTCCACCCCAACCAAGGGGTAAACCGCTATCCAGCCCCCGGGCTGCAACTGGCCATTCATTTTTAACCTATTCCTTCCCCATGAAAACAGCCTTGAACATCGCCCTGTCGGGATATGGAAAAATGGGACGGCTCATCGAGAAGATCGCCCTGCAACGCGGACACCGCATCGTCGCCCGGATCGACACGCACACCGGAGCGGCCGACTTTGCGGGAGCCGATGTCGTGGTGGACTTCAGCACCCCGGCCTCCGCACCGGACAACCTGTTGGACTGCGCCCGCGCCGGCATCCCGGCCGTATGCGGCACCACAGGCTGGGCCGATCGCTACCCGGAGGTGTGCCAAGCGGTCGAGAAAGCCGGAAGCGCCCTGCTGTACAGTTCCAACTTTTCCCTGGGTGTCAATCTGTTTTTTGCGCTCAACCAAACCCTTGCCCGCCTGATGGCCCCCTACCCCCAGTACCGCGCCGAGATCGAGGAAGTACACCACATCCACAAACTGGATGCCCCTTCCGGCACGGCCATCACGCTGGCGGAAGGACTTTTGGAACACAACCCCCGGTACACCGGCTGGACATTGGAAACGGACACCCCCGCCCCGCAAGACCAGCTCCCCATCCGCGCCATCCGACAAGGTGAAATCCCGGGCATACACACCGTGCGCTACACCAGTCCTGTGGATACCCTCGCGATACGGCACGAAGCCTTCTCCCGGGAAGGATTCGCACTTGGCGCCGTCATAGCAGCCGAATGGATCGTCGGCCGTCGGGGGATCTTCTCCATGCGGGACGTTTTGTGCGCCGAGAAGTAAACGTGGAAAAAAAGGCGGAACACAGAGCGAGGCTCTTAAATTAAGAAAAGAAAAACGAGACGGGATCACCCGTCGATACACGAAAACCGAGCGAGGCGCCCATCAAGGGGCTGCGCTTAAAAAAAGAAAAGGAGGGCGGGATCGCCCCGAAAGACGAACGATGACGAGTATTCTTTTACTTCTTTTGATCATGCAGGTGCTGCACTGGGCCTGCACCTGGCGGCTTTACATCCTGGCCGGACAAAAAGCTTGGCAAGCGGCCGTCCCCATCTATTCGGCCGTGATCCTGATGCGTATCCTCCAACGCCCGTGGTGGTGGGTCATTCTGCTGTATGTCCCGGTAGCGGGCAACGTGATGGCACTGGTGGTGTGGTCGGACACCTGCCGGGCATTCGGATTCCGGCGGGTAGGACAGGTGATCCTGACGCTGATCACCCTGGGACTCTTTCTGGCCTACATCAACTACGGAGGGCGCGCCCGCTACGACGCACACTACCGCGACCACCGGCAGGCTCTGGACTCGAGCGTTCTGGGGGCGATCGTCTTTGCCACGGTGGCCGCTTCGGTGATCAAAGCCTTCACCTACGAAGCCTACACGATCCCCACGTCCTCGATGGAAGGCTCGATGATGGTGGGCGATTTCCTGTTCGTCAACAAGATGAGCTACGGCACGCGCATTGCCATGACCCCCTTGTCCTTCCCGCTGGTACACGACACCATCCCGGTGGTCAAGACCCGCTCGTACATCCGGGGGGTAAGCCTCCCCTACCTGCGCTTGCCGGCCCTGCGCAAGATAAAACGCAACGACATCGTGGTGTTCAACTGGCCGGCCGACAGCCGGGACAAACCGATCGACAAACGGGCCAACTACATCAAACGCTGCGTCGCCCTGCCCGGCGACACGCTGGAGATCCGCTTGGGCGATCTGTACGTGAACGGACAGCCGCAGACCTGGAACCAACGCGCCCGGCCGCAAAAGGAATACCGCCTGACTTTCCCCAAGACGTATTACGAGCCGTTCCGCCAGCTGCTGAAAATGGGCTTGGAACTCTCCTACCTGGATACGGACGCCCAAGGGAATGAAGTGGTGCAGGCCTTCCTCTCGCAGGAAAACCTCGACAAGGTCAAAGCGATGTTCCCCGGAGTAACGGCCGAACGCCTCGTCCTGGCTCCAGGCGATCCGGAAGGGCATGCCCTTTTCCCGTCCGGGAGCACGTACAACCGCGACAACTACGGCCCGCTGTACGTTCCCCGCCAGGGCGATACGGTCCTGCTCACCCCCGAGAACCTCCCGCAATACCGGGACATCATCGAAAAATACGAAGGGCACACCCTGGAGGTGCTCCCGGATCGGATCCTGATCGACGGAGAACCCACCGACCGCTACACCATTGCCCAGGACTACTACTTCATGCTGGGAGACAACCGCGACAACTCGCTCGACTCGCGCTACTGGGGATACGTCCCAGCCGACCACATCGTCGGTTCGCCGGCCATGATCTGGCTGAGCATCGCCCCCGATGACGGCTCTACCCCGCTGTTCAAGCGCATCCGCACCGAACGCGTCTTCTCCTTCCCGCAAGGGGGCGACGGCCCGCTCCGTTCGTACTTCTGGCCCATCATCCTGGTAGGAGGTGCCTTGTACGGAGGGTACGAATGGTGGCGCAGAAAACGCAAGAAATCCAAAGGCGAAAAAACAGCCCAAAAGAAATCCTGAGGACAAAGGTCATGAAAACATTGTTTTGCAGTGCATACCTGGCTCCGGTGGAATATTACGCCCGGTGGGTGCAGGCGGAAGCCCCCCTGCTCGAAGTCCACGAAAACTACCAGAAACAGACCATCCGCTCGCGTACCTGCATCGGCGGAGCCAACGGTCCCTTGACGCTCAACATCCCGGTGGAACACCCGGGCGAGGCCATCGGGCACCAGAAGATGAATCAAGCGCGCACCGTAACCGAATTTCGCTGGGCACGGCAGCATTTCCGTTCGCTGGAGACCGCCTACCGCACTTCTCCCTATTTCGAGTACTACGAAGACCTGTTTCGCGACCTGTACTTCGAGGAAGAGCCCGTCGGCCTGCTCGATTTCAACCTGCGGGCACACCGTTTGGTCTGCCACCTGCTCGGGATCGAGGAAAACCCCGCGACCACCTCGTGCTACGAAGATTCGCCCGCCGATACGCTCGACCTGCGCAAGGCTTTTTCCCCGAAAAAAGAAAGCCTCGCCGAATTTCCGGCCTACACCCAGGTATTCGACGACCGTTTCGGATTCCAACCCAACCTGAGCATCGTCGATCTGCTGTTTTGCTGCGGGCCGGACTCCCTGCAATACCTCAAGGACGTAAAACTGCCTCCGTTATGAACATCTACCGAGGATTCGACGAACTTTCCCCCTCGCAACGGCGGACAGGCGGCACGGTGGTTACTATCGGCACGTTCGACGGAGTCCACACAGCTCATGCCGAAATCCTGAAAACCCTGGTCGAAGAAGCCCGCAGGAGAAATGCCACGAGTGCCGTCGTTACCTTCTCCCCCCACCCCCGGGCTTTGTTCTCGCCCCATGCGGGCGTACGCCTGCTCTCCGACGAGAGGGAGAAAGCCCGCCTGATCGAAGCATACGGGGTCGATCTGCTCATCGTCCAGCCCTTCACCCAAGCCTTTGCCGCACTTTCGGCCGAAGAATTCCTGCGTGAAGACCTGGTGGGCAAACTGGGCACCACGCTCGTCGTGACGGGATACGACCACAGTTTCGGCCGGGAAAAATACAACGCTTTTGACTTTCTGACGAAAGTCGGCCCGCGTTACGGTGTCGAGGCGATCCGTATCCCCCGTCTGGAAATCGGGGGGATCACCGTCAGCTCGTCCTCGGTGCGCCGTGCCGTGGAGGGGGGCGATATTGCTCTGGCCCGCACGCTGCTCGGACGGCCGTACAGCCTCTACGGGACCGTCGTCCGGGGAAAACAACTGGGCCGCACTTTGGGATACCCTACGGCCAATATCCGCGTCGAGGAACCGGCAAAACTCCTGCCGCCCGACGGGGTGTATGCCGTGCAGGTACACGTATCGCAGGAGGTCTTCGGCGGCATGATGAACATCGGGATGCGCCCCACGGTGGACGACTATCCCGGACGTTCGATCGAGGTAAACCTGTTTGATTTCGACCGGGACATCTACGGGCAAACGCTCTCTGTCGAGATCCTCGCCTGGGTGCGTTCCGAGGTCAAATTCAGCTCCCTCGACAACCTCAAGCAACAGTTGGCCAAGGATGCCCGGCGGTGTCGGGAACTCCTCCAGGCATCGCGGTAATCTTTCGCTGCTGCCTGCCACACCCTTTTATTCCATGAGGCATTCCTGCTTTGCCTATATTTCCAGAATACAGGATGCGGCTCGGCATTGCCGAACGCTAAAAACTGCGTTTTCGGTTTGACGCTGCGCTCGCCTTTGCCTATATTTCCAGAATACAGGATGCGGCTCGGCATAGCCAAACACTAAAAACTGCGTTTTCGGTTTGGCGCTGCGCTCGCCTTTCACTATATTTGTTGTAATCAGGTAGG
>DCEW01000036.1 GCA_002314265.1 Flavobacteriales bacterium UBA1820 | reverse complement strand
TTTTGCTTGCACGCCTTTCTGAAAGATTGCCCCTACTCTTTTCCCGACTTGAAACAAAACGCCCCGGGTATAATATCGACCTTGAATTCATCGACCAGCTCCCCCTGTGGGGTAAAACGGAAAACCGTCCCGCGCTGGGTATAGTCGATCGCATCGCTCACGTACAGCTCGTCGGTATAGGGATTGACCCCCAAGGCATAGAACAAACGGGAATCCTCCGCAATGAGCGGCTGGTCCGGCAAGGCGGCATCCTCCACACCCATGCTGTAAATCCCGCTGTTGGGCACCGTGCCGCTGGCCCAACTGCCGTTGATGTAGTAAAGCCGGTCGCCCTGCGCATTGATGCAAAGTTCCGAAGGAGATGCCTGCAAGTCGGGAAAACGGAAGATCGCCTCTACCGCAAACAGGCGCGCATCGATACGGATCAGCGTCGCCTGATCCTGCCCATACGGCGAGCCGGCGTATCCGCCGTCGGAGAGCACCCACAGTTTACCGTTCTTGTCCAGCACCATGCTGTTCGGCTGGCGGGTCACCGAGAGCGAATCGACCACCTTGTCCGTCTCGGTATCGATCTTGTACACCTTGTCGTTGTACGACCAACTGCACACATAGACATACTGTCCGTAGCGGACCATCTGCTCGGTACCGTTCACCTTGCCCGGGCCCTTGGTCGTGCCCATGTAAACATGCCCCGTAATCTCGTATGTACGGGGATCGACCACCGCCATCGAAGGGCTGTACAAGTCGGATATATAGATCTTGTTCTCGGAAATCACCTGGATGTAGCGCGGAGAAGTAAGTCCCGAGATGGCCCCGAGATACTTGAACGTATTGAGGTCGATCACATAGACCTTGCCGGAATTGTTCACCACCACGAACCCTTTCCCGTCCACGATAGCCATCGACTGGCATACATCGCCCAAGGGAAAGTTGTTGGCATTGTAAAACACCTGGTTGTAAACCGTCTTGGAGGCGGGATCGTAGTACGAGAGGGAGGCGTTTCCGTACATGAAGTTGCCTTCATTGCATACGAACACCCCCTCCCCGGGACAGTCATACTGCCGCCCTCCGGTGATCAGGTCGTTTGCGCAGGAACAAAGCCCCACTACGCAAAGCAAAAGCAGTATTCTGCCCCACTTTCCTTTCATCGTCATCATTTATACGAGATTTTTACCGAAAACAGATAATTCCTCCCCGGCATCGCCCGCCAGAGGATGGCCTGATACTTCCGGTCGAATACATTGTTGATCTTGGCCGCCACCTCCACGGCGCAGCCGTTTTTCCAGGCAAAGCGCTTGCCCACCGTCATGTTGTGGATGTCGTACGCTGGCAGGGTGTGCCGCGTGGATTCGTTGCTCGAAGTGGTGTAGCGTTCCGAGACCGCCGACCAGACGTAATACAGGTAAAATCCCCGGTAAGCACCATCGAACATCACATTGCCCTTGTGCACCGGGATGTAGATGAGCTGCCGTCCCCGGGACTGGTCGTCCTCCAGAGTCGGGTCTTCGTTGGTGGTGCGGGTATAGGCGTAGTTGCCCGAAAGGTTGAGCGAAAGCCCCTGGTGGGCATATCCGAGTGAAAGTTCGATCTCCGTCCCGCGGGAGAAGACCTTCTTTACGTTCTCGGCCGTCCAATACCGGAATTCGCTCGGGCGCCACATGATCCAGTCGTCGATCCAGGACAGATACCCGGTCAAGGTCCCGGAAAAGGTAAACCGCCCGAGACTGCGGGAATAGTCCACCGAGAGGTCGGTGGTATAGCCTTCCTCGGGACGCAAATGGGGATTGCCGCCCGGGAGCCAATACAGATCGTTCAGGGTAGGCTGGTGATAGTTGCGCGTACCGTTGAGCTTGACATAGAGTTTTTCCCGGGAAAAAGGACGGAATTCCGCCCCTACCGAAGGCATCAAGGGGGAAAAATCGGCATCGGTCAAGTCCTCGCGCAGCAAGGCATATCCCGAAAACCAGTCCGTAAAACGGTAATGCGCCGAGAGACTGGCCCCGAACTCGGTCCGCTCGGCCGAATACCCTTCCTCGGTGATCCGGTCGAAGATATTGACCGCATGGTAATTGCCGTTGATCATCGCCTTGACCGACAGTCGGGAAGACGGGTTGTATTCCAGGGTGTATTTGTTGTAAAAACTGTAGATCACGCTGCGCGAGTCGTAGCTGACAAACGGCCCGAGCTCCGTCTCATTGGCCAGGTAGTAGTCGATGTTCCCGGTGGTAAAGCCGGTGGTGAAGTTGCTGCGGAACTTGTCCCAGAACTTGTCCCAGCGCCCTACCACGCGCAGGTCGTTGTCGGTCTGTTTTTCGGTACGTCCCAAACCCTGATAGGACATGATGGTGGGCAGGTTGCGATCGGCATGGGTAAACCAGGCGTTGACCGAAAGGTAATTGTCCCGCCCGGCATCGTAGTACAGGTCCAGCACCCCGCCGTGTTTCTTGTAGTCGGCGTTGGTCTGCTTGACCACCTCGAAGGGCGGGATGGCCCGGTTGAGATACTCGAAGTCGTTCTCGGCCATATCGTACATGTAACGCAAACGCGCCTGGAATTTTCCCGTATCGCCCCCGACCGAAAAGAAGGTCTGGCAAGTCCCGTAACTGCCGGCCGTCTGCATGAGCGAGGTGTAGATCTTCTCCCCCCGCCGCGGCCGGGAGGAAAGGCTCACCTCCCCGCCCAAAGCCCCGCTGCCGTCCTGCAGCGAACTTCCCCCGTGGTACAGTTCCGTCTGATCGACAAACCACACGGGGATCAGGGAAAAATCCACCTGCCCCAGCATCGGGTTGTTGATGTTCACCCCGTTCCACAAGACCTGTGTATGGGAAGCCGCCGTACCCCGGAACGAGACGGTCGCCGTGGAGCCTTGCCCGTAGGTCTTGACAAAGATCGACGAATGCTTGGTGAGCAGTTCGGCAAAGGAGTCCGTGGCCGACTCGGCCATGCGTACCGAATCGATCACCGTTCGGGTGAGTGCCTGTTCCTTGACCGGGCGGGCGGTTACCACCACATCGTGCAGCATTCCTCCCTCGACTTCCTGGGCAGCTACCCCTCCCGAAAGTCCCCCGGCAACGAGCAAAAACAAGTACTTTTTCATTGCGCGGTCTTTACATCATTTGGGGGCGGAGAGGGAAATGGCTCCGCACACTTCGGTCGAACTCTCCCCGGTGGCTGCCGAAGTCGCCCCGGCCGTCGAAGCCGAAAGGGAAATGGCCCCGCATACCTCGGTCGAACCCTCGCCCAACCATCCTGCGCCTTGGTTTACACAGGTATAGACCTTGATGAAATCCACCGCCGGCAAGGAAACCGACCGTCCCTGGGCATCCACTGCGTTGGAAATATCGAACTTGTTGCTCTTCTTGGTATCCTCGTCCAGGTTGACGATGGTCTCGTAGTCATCCGAATAATTGTCCGCATAGCCCCGTCCGGCAGCCGCATTGTACCAGTACTCCTGACCGTATTCCTGGCTGCGGTCTTCCACTAGGTTGCGCAGGCATGTCCCGGTAAAGGACAACTCGGCCGGATTGTCCGAAAGGAACAAGGGCCAATAGGACTGGCTATGGAATGCGATGGTCCCCGAAACATCCAGACAGCCGCTGCCGCCGTCCGAAGCGGTCCAAGACACATTCTGTGCCGAGGATACGTCTGCCGGCCGGAAATACGTGAGGGTATAGTCCTTTTTGGTCGAAGCCAGGTCGTAATCCTCACCCGCCAACTCGTACCACTCGTCGGCATCGGGCAGCCCGTTGCCATTGCGGTCGAAAGCTACCATCACCGCACCCGGCTCGCTGCTGCCATCGAACGCATTGCCGCGAATGACGAAATCGTAGCCCGACTGGTTGAGCACCGAATGGTCGAACTTGAACACGATGTATCCACCGAAAGCCCCGAGTGAAACACCGGACTGCTCGCCCAACAGTTCCTGAGGGCCGATGATACTCCGCGCCCGCTCGGGAGTCCCCCATGCGGCCGTATTGACGAACTGACCCGGTGCCGGACGGTATTCCACGATGTCGGATATCCACTTGGACGAAGTCTCCAGCACGGGGCGCACGGCATAGACTTCCGTGGCGTAAGTAGCAGCCGAGGTCTTGAGCTCCAAGCGATAAACTCCCTGCTTGGCCGGGGTGAACTCATAACGCGCAGAAGTGGCGACCTCCTTCCCGTCGAGATACCAATGGTACCCATCGGCCTTTACCCCGAGCTCGAACACCGTTTTCCCGTACACGGGAGCCGTCGCTTCCCGGGCGGTGAGCACATCAAACTGAGCCTCTCCGTCGCCCCCCAACGGACCATACTTGGTACATGCGAGCGCAAGCAGCGCTGCAAGGGCACAGAACGCACTTTTTCTAAGCATAGTTTCCTTTTTTCTTTTTCTACCAAAAATGGGGCAACCTGCCGTTTCCGACCGGTTGCCGCCACCAAACAAAGATGAGTATAAAAAATCAATCAGCCAACTTCCATGGCAAAATCCGGGACATCTTCCCGGTGTTTGCCTTTAACGAACCACCCAACGAGCGGAGGCATCCTTCCGGTAACACAACGCAGTGCCTTGATCCCAAGTCTGCTTGTCCGGATCGAACCCCTCCCAAACGAATATTTCGTTCAGGGATGCGTTTCCTCGGCAATCGATCGACGAAAGCGAAGTATTTCCGCTTACATCGAGCCAGGACAAACGATTGTTTGCGCATTCCAATTTCCAGATGGAGGCAAGCCCCGACAGGTCGAGACGTTCCAGACGATTGCCGGCACACAAAAGCCCTTTCAGCCCTGCGATGCCCGCCACTTTGATTTCCGTCAGCGCATTACTGCCGCACTCCACCCACGTAAGAGCCGTGCAGGCACTCACATCGAGCATTTCGAGCCGATTCCCGGAGCACTTCAGGTAGCTCGTCGTCGGGGGGAGTTTCAAGTCGCTCAACGCATTGTCCTGGCATTCCAAGTATTCGAGCCGCGAAGCGGACAGGTCGAGTTGTCCGGCGATCCGGTTGCCCGCACAACGCAGATAAACCAGCGAACGGTGTGCCGAAAGGTCGAGTTCGGTCAGGCGATTGTTGTCGCACCACAGGGTATCCAACCACACGCACTTGCTCACATCCAAGTGCTCGATCGGATTTTGCGCCGTACAGAGACTGCGCAGCTCCGTATTTTGTGTTACATCGAGGGCGGTCATCGCAGGGTTGTACTGCACATGGAGGCTCCTGAGCGCACGGTTGGCCCGGACGTCCAACTCCGCGAGAACCCCGCAGCGCAAGTCCACCTGCTCCAGAGCGGGATTGCCCGAGAGGTCGAGTGCAGGGATCCTGGCAAAGGTGCACTCCAGGTTCTTCAAGGCCGGATTGCCCGACAGATCGAGCGCGACAAACGCATTACACCCGCAACTGAGATATTCCAGATGCGCATTTTTCGATACGTCGAGCGAGGGGATCTCCGTATAGTAACAATTCAGATAGACCAGCTTCGGATTGTGCGTCACGTCGAGTCCGGAAAGGCGCGCCCCTTTGCAATGGAGACGCTCCAGCTCCGGATTGTGCGTTACGTCGAGCCGGCCCAGCGCATTGTTGCCCGAGCAATCCAATACCCGCAAGGCTGTATTCCGGCTCAAATCCAAGCCCTCGGCCGTAAGCAGGTTCATGCTGCAATCCAGTTCCTCGAGGTTCTCGAAATACTCGATGCCTTTCAGCGAACGGATGCGCAAATTCCTCACATTGATCCGTTTGACCGAAGCGGCCTCCTCGGGACTTATCTCCCCATCGCCATCCCGGTCGCACAAGGACAACAAGGCTTTCTCGAAGCGCTCGTCTTCGAAGACCACCGCATCGGACACCACTTGGAAAGCGCACAGGGCCCGTACGGACGGCCTTTCCGCCAAATAACAACAAACCGATGCCGAACCCTTCTTTCCCGGGATTGCCGTCCCGTCGGGCTCTATCCGGACCACCTCCGGATCGGAACTCTCCCACACCAAGGTATAATGCTCGGTTACTTTTTCAGGAACGGTCTGCACAGACAGCCGTACCGGCTTGTCCGACAAAGACAGCGTCCGCTGTGAATCTATTTTCAAGCCCTGTACTGCGATTGCGGCGTCGTCTTTCCGACAACCGCATATCGCAACACAAAGCATACAAAAAATTACTATGGATCGTATCTTTCTATTCATGACGCTCCGCGTATAGATCGTTCATCCTTGGGTCTCATCGCTGCGTCCACGAGTCCGAGAAACGGTACGTGAAGTCGATCCCCGCCGGAGATCCGGACGAGATGGTGTAGGTATTTTCCCGGCGAGCACCCGTTTTGGCATCGTAGGTAGCGATCATCGAACGGGTGTAGTCGGTTGTCCCCACGTACAGTACATTGTTTTGATCCACGCCCAGATAACCGTACACGTACATTCCCAGGCCGCTTTCTCCCGCTATGTCCAGCAACTTGGTAGCCGTAGCGCTTTTGTAATCGTACCGGGCCACCTGCGTGGTGGAAAATCCCGAACCCATGCGGAAAAACAGCGCGTGCTCGGTAAACGACGCGCACATTCCCACATTGGGCGACCAAGTAGCCACCGGCATCTGAAATTCGTCCGGAAGTTCCGTCTCGGTATAACCGTAGTTGGAGGGATCCACGCACACCACCGTCGCCGAAGAGGTATAGACCGGCGAATAAAAGTTGCCCGTAAACGTCCCCGAAACCAACAGATAGACCTTGCCGTCGAGACCTCTGGCGATGTCCTTGGTCTGGCGCGTAGCCCCGAAGTCAAGAGTCTTGACCACCTTGTCGGTCTTGGTATCGATCACCTGCAGATACTGCCCGCAAGGCGCATACACCTTGTCGCCCAGCAGAAGCATGCGCGCTTTGGTCGAACCCGATACCGTAAAGGCTCCGGCCGTCCCTTCGATGTCCTGTTCGTTCCACACACCGGTCGAAAGGTTCATCACTCGGATGCCCGAACGGGACTCGTAATCGGAGGTCGAATAACGGATATACGCCTTGTTTTCGTCGATCACCACGATGTGCTGCGGCCATACACTCGCATCGTCGATCGAACCGGTAACCAGCGACTTTGCCTTCAGGGTCTGTGCGTCGGCAATCACCAGGCGAGCTCCCTGTCCATTGGCTGCGCCGTTCTGGGTGATGAAGTACGCATTGTCCTTGTAAATAAACATATCCTGAAGTACATTCCCCGGTGAGGTGGGCTTTCCGTCCTTTTGGTTGGCCTCGCCGTAAGGATTGGCATAGAACGTACCGTTGGCATCGACAAAGCAAATATTGCCGTTATCATTGCTCATATTGCCTTCCAGCAGGAAATACGTCCCTTCCTTGTACGGGCCGTTCACCACGATGGTCAGTTCGGAAGCCTTCCCGGCCACTCCGTCGGCATTGCGCACGAGAAGGTTTACGGTGTACGTCCCAGCCGCATCGGCAGTAAACGTATAATACTGCTCGACACTCTTGAGCACCGTATTGAGACGCCACTCATAGCGGGCTGCCTCCACGTTGGTGCACAGGGCCGACAAGGTTACCGTTTCCCCGAGGGAAAGCGTCAGATCGCCCGAAGGCGCCGTACCGTCCGAAAGGACGATGGAAGATTCCGGTTCCGGAAGGATAACGTTCTCCTTGCTGCACGAGGCCAGCACCAGGAGAAACGAAAGGAGGATAAACAGTCTTTTCATTTCTATTGCTTATGGATTAATAGTGATTGTTTTTGCTCTTCCCGGCAAAAGCAACGCACGAGCAAACATGAAAAGACCGGCCCCGTACTGTCTTCTTGCGGGGTTGGCTTTTCCGACCAATAAAACAACTGACTGTTTTCATGCTTGCTGCGTTTTGCAGATTTTACAGCAAGCGATCTGCGACCCGAAGGTCCGACGGAAAATACAAGTTCGCCTTTCCTTCCCAGGCGTATCTCCCGTCCTGATTCGACTTAACCGGCCCATTCTCCGCAGGCTGTAAAATCCCTTGTCGCAAAGGCAGGTCTTCTGACTCACCCCACTTCCAAAGCCTTCCCATCGTCTTTTGGTAAAACGACAGTGACGTTTCTTGAAAGCTGCGACCGCTCTGCAGCGGACGGGGTTCACAGCAGCGGGAACTGTCGCCGATTTTCACGGCGTTCCCTTTTAATCCCGGTTATGGGAACCGTTTGCCGGTGCAAATATCCGGCAAACTTTCCCGCAAAGCAAGACTTTTTTTCGCGCCCCGCCCCAGCCAGGGACAAAAAGCTGCCGAAACCCTCGCCGGAGGGAGAAAGAACGCTGTGTTAATCTTTTTTCACATCAGGTTCGTGAAAAATCCGGGCACTCACGCCGGTCCCCCTTCCCGACCTTTACGAAAAAAGCCTTGCGAGAACCTCGCAAGGCTTTTTTCGCCATCTTGCTCAAAAGCAGCGATCAGGCGCCGATCATCTCCCGGTACTGAGCCGGCGAGAGCAACGTATCCAATTCCTCGGGTTTGCTCAACGACACTTTGATGATCCAACCTTCGCCATAGGGATCCTTGTTGACCAATTCCGGAGCGCTGTCCAGCGCCGCATTGAACTCGGTAACGGTACCCGAAGCCGGCAGGAACAGGTCGGAAACCGTCTTGACCGCTTCGATCGAACCGAAGACGTCCTCCTGGGCCAGCACTTCCCCGTCGGTTTCGACATCGACATAAACGATATCGCCCAACTCGTTCTGGGCATAGTCGGTAATGCCTACCGTTGCCATGTTTCCCTCCACGCGAATCCACTCGTGGTCTTTGGTGTACTTGAGATCTTCAGGAATATTCATACTCGTATGTTTTTGTTGTGTGGTTTTTCCACCGGTAACCGGCAGCGGTCAAATTTACAGAAAAAAAGCGAGTGCCGGCAAGATCGGGTCAGAGATTTTTCAGAGCCAGTTTCACGACTTGATCCACCGGAGCGGAAGGGTTGGCCGTGAGGATGGCATCGACCACCGGTTCGCAATTTTTGCGCACGAAACCCAACACCTCGAGCGCGTCGAGTGCCTCGGCACGGATCCCGCCGGCGTGCACCGAAGCGTCAGCCGAAGAGTCGAAAGCAGAAAAATCGACCTTGCCTTTGAGTTCGAGGATAATGCGCTGCGCCGTCTTGAGTCCCACGCCCTTGACCCGCTTGAAAGCCGCCGCATCGCCGCTTTCCATGGCCGCCACCACGTCTTTCACGTCCATCGAAGACAAAACGGCCCGCGCTGTCCCGGCCCCTACCCCCGAGACGGAAAGCAGGCGGCGGAACACTTCCCGCTCTTCGCGCGAGGCAAAACCGAACAACAAGTGGGCATCCTCGCGGATGATCTGGTGGGCGTAGATCTTGACCGTCTCGCCTTCTGCCGGCAGGGCGGAATACGTAGCTAGGGAAATATGGAACATGTAAGCCACTCCCGCACACTCCACCACGGCAAATGCAGGCGTTTTTTCCACCAATATTCCTTTTATGTATTCTATCATGCTGCTATCGGTACTTTCGGTCAAAAGTACGAAAAAATATTTCGCTGGTAAACAGCGGCCAGCATATTATAAATATTTGTTAAATGCGACATCGCGGACAACAAAAAAGTGATTTGAAAATACCCGGCTCGACAATAATCCGTACCTTTGAACTCATGTTTCAACACCCCTGCGCAGGATTCCGTTCCTGCAGGAGTTGTTGGAGGATATTTGCATTGTTGTTAGTTGTAAATCATTTTTTTCGAGAAAAAGAACTAAATCGTAATAGCAGATGAACAAGACATTCACTTCAGCCCTGTTTGCAGTAGGGTGCGCAGCTTTCTTAAGTTCCTGCTCGGGAAACAAACAACAGGCTCCCGCGCCGGAACAACTGGCCGTAATGACCGTCGAGAAAGGTCCGGCCAATGTGTATATTTCCAAACCCGCTACGGTAAAAGGCGACATCGACACTGAAATCCGCCCCAAAGTAGGGGGATTCATTACCGAACTCCTGGTGGACGAAGGCAGCGTCGTACGCAAAGGACAGTTGCTCTTCAAGATCGACCAGGTCGCCTATCAGGAAGCCGTCCGCGCTGCCGAAGCTTCCGTAAAAGCCAGCGAAGCGAATGTCGCCAATTCCAAACTCACCTTTGAGAACAAACAAAAGCTCTACGAAAAGGGCATCATCAGCGAATCCGAATTTCTGGCCGCCCAATACACCTATCAGGCCCAGGAAGCTGCCTTGGCACAGGCTCGCGCCCAATACGTGAGTGCCAAGAACGACCTGAGCTATACCGAGGTGACCAGTCCTACCAACGGCGTGGTCGGCGCGATCAACTACCGCGTAGGATCTCTGGTGAGCAGTACGACCGCCCAACCCGTTACCGTGGTTTCCGATATTTCCACGGTATATGCCTATTTCTCGATGACGGAAAAAGAGATCCTGGAGATCACTTCCCGTTCGGGAGACGAGAGTCTGGCGGAATTGATCAAAAAATTCCCGGAGGTTACCCTCGTGATGGCCGACGGCAGCGTATTTCCCCGTACGGGACAACTCGAAACGATCAGCGGAGTAGTCAATCAGACCACCGGATCGGTGACCCTGCGTGCGAAATTCGACAACAAGGACAACCTGCTTCGCAGCGGTTCCTACGCCACGGTACGCATTCCTGAAACCCAGAACGACGTGCTGCAGGTGCCCCAGTCGGCTACTTACGAACTTCAGGACAAGCGTTTCGTTTACACCTTGGCCGCCGACAGCACGGTAAAATCCGCTCAGATCGAGATCCTGAGCAATAGCGACGGCAAAAACTACATCGTTACCTCGGGACTGGAAGCCGGACAAAAGATCGTGGCCGAAGGGGTTTCCAGACTGCGCGACGGACAAAAGATCGTCCCGGTAGAAAAAAAGTAATCTTTCAATTTCCGGTAAAAGATAAAATATGAAACTCAATACATTTATCAACCGTCCGGTACTCTCGACTGTCATCTCGATCATCATTGTCATTCTGGGATTCATCGGACTTTCTTCCCTGCCTATCGAGCAATATCCCGATGTGGCGCCGCCGACCATCTCGGTATCGGCCAATTACCAGGGAGCCAGCGCGGAGACGGTCCTCAACAGCGTCGTTACCCCGTTGGAAGAACAGATCAACGGTGTGGAAGGCATGACCTACATGACCTCTACCGCCTCCAACGACGGTAGCTGCCGTATCACCGTTTATTTCGAACATGGCATCGATCCCGACATGGCCGCCATCAACGTGCAAAACCGTGTTACCCAAGCCTCCAACCTGTTGCCGGCCGAAGTAACGAAAGCGGGTGTCATGACGCAGAAACGTATGACCAGCATGGTGATGGCCTTTGCCATCTACAGTGAAAACCCGGCCTTCGACGAGGCCTTCGTGCAAAACTACGCAGACATCAATGTCCTTCCTGCCATCAAACGTGTCAATGGCGTGGGCGATGCCGCTGCTATGGGTGCCCGCACTTATTCGATGCGTATCTGGCTCAAGCCGGACGTGATGGCTACTTACGGGATTACTCCTACCGATATTTCCAACGCCTTGGCCGAGCAGAACATTGAATCCGCTCCGGGTAAGTTCGGTCAGAACGGAAATCAATCGTTCCAGTATGTCATCAAGTACAAAGGGCGTCTGAAAACTCCCGAAGAGTTTGAAAACATCGTACTGCGCACGGACGACTCCGGCAATATTCTCCGCATCAAGGATGTCGCCCGTGTAGAACTGGGCGGACAGGACTACTCCATCAGCTCCCGCACCCAAGGGAAGCCCTCGGTCATGGTGCCGGTATACCAGATCGCTGGATCCAATGCGACGGAAGTAGTGGAGAGCATCAAAACGGAATTGAAAAACCTCTCCCAGGACTTCCCCGATGGTATCAAGTACGTAGTGTTGATGGATACCACCGACTTCCTCTACGCCTCGATCGACAAAGTGGTCGAGACGATCATCGAAGCCTTCATCCTGGTATTCATCGTGGTGTACATTTTCCTGCAGGACTTCCGATCGACCCTCATACCGGCCATCTCGGTGATCGTATCGTTGGTCGGTACGTTCTTCTTCCTGAACCTATTCGGATTCTCGATCAACCTGCTCACCCTCTTTGCCATGGTGCTGGCCATTGCCATCGTGGTGGATGATGCCATCGTGGTCGTCGAAGCGGTCCACGCCAAACTGGACCAAGGCTACAAGTCGCCGCGTAAAGCCTCCATCGATGCCATGAGCGAGATTGCGGGAGCCATCGTGTCCATCACGCTGGTCATGTCCGCTGTGTTCATCCCCATCACATTCGTGGGAGGAACTACCGGAACGTTCTACACCCAGTTCGGTATGACGCTGGCTATCGCCATCCTGATTTCAGCCGTCAACGCTCTGACGTTGAGCCCGGCACTGTGCGCGGTCTTCCTTTCGGCCAAAGAAGAACACGGAAAAGGCACTTCCTTTGCTTCACGTTTCCACAAGGCTTTCAACGTATTCTTCGAGGCGATGAAAGACAAATACCGCCGTCTGGTCGGAAAGATGGTGCACATGAAAGCGGTCGCCTTCGGGATCATCATCGTGCTCACCGGTATTTTGGTTCTGCTGCTGCGCACCACCCCGACGGGATTCGTGCCCACCGAGGACAACGGCGTATTCATGGTCGATGTCGCTTTGCCCCCGGCCACGTCGATGGAGCGCACCCAGGAAGTGCTGAACAAAGTGGACAGCATCATCGCTTCCAACCCGCTGGTTGCCGCTCGAGTCATGATCAACGGATTCGGCTTTATCAGCAGCAACGGTAGTTCCTACGGAGCCTTCATGTGCAAACTCAAACCGTGGGAAGAGCGCACCGGAAAAGGCGAAGACCTCAACAGCATCACGGCAAGCATTCGGGCAGCCGTTTCGCAGATCAAGGATGCCTCCATCATGATCTTCTCGCCGCCATCCATCCCGGGCTTCAGTGCATCGGGCGGTTTCGAATTTTCGCTGCAAGACCGTACAGGCGGTGACTTGAACGACTTTGTGGCCGTCGAGCAGCAATTCCTGGGCGCACTCAACCAACGTCCCGAGATACAGTACGCCATGACCTCGTTCAAAAACAACTTCCCGCAGTACATGGTGGACATCGATCCGGACAAGGCCAAGATGGCCGGCACCTCACCTTCGGCTATCTTGGGAGCCATGCAGGGATATTACGGAGGTCTGTACGCTTCGAACTTCAACCAGTTCGGAAAACTCTACCGCGTAATCATCCAAGCGGACACCATGTATCGTGCAAAACCCGAATCGCTCAACAACATCTACATCCGTACCGGCAACAACGAAATGGCGCCGATCAGCAATTTCATCAATCTGCGCAAGACCTACGGCCCGGAGAACATCACGCGATTCAACCTATACACGTCGATCTCCGTAACCGGACAGCCCAAACCGGGTTACTCCTCCGGTGAAGCCATCGCCGCCGTACAGGAAGTCGCACGGGAGACCCTTCCGCAAGGTTACGGATTCGAATTTTCCGGACTGTCCCGTGAAGAGCAGTCTTCCAGCAACCAGATCGGCGGTATCCTCGTACTGTGCCTGGTATTCGTCTACTTCATCTTGTGTGCCTTGTACGAGAGTTACATCCTGCCGCTGTCGGTGATCCTGTCCCTGCCGCTGGGTCTGTCGGGGTCGTTCCTCTTTGCCCGTATGATGGGTGCCGACAACGACATCTACCTGCAAACCGCCCTGGTGATGCTGATCGGTCTGTTGGCCAAAAACGCCATCCTGATCGTGCAGTTCGCTCTGGCGCGCCGCCAACAGGGTGAAACGATCGTCCAGGCTGCCATCGACGGAGCAGCCGCCCGTCTGCGACCCATCCTGATGACTTCGCTGGCCATGATCATCGGACTGCTTCCGCTGATGTTTGCCTCTGGAGTAGGGGCCAACGGTAACCGCACCATCGGTGCCGGTGCCGTAGGAGGTATGCTGATCGGTACGATCTTCCAGTTGGTCGTTGTTCCGACGCTGTTCATAGTGTTCCAAAGCTTGCAGGAGCGTTTCAAAAAGAACGATCCGGTAGAAGCGGAGGCATAAAACCAATCACCGATAAAACATGAAAACGATCCACATAAAGGTATTTGCCGTGCTGGCCTTGATGCTGGCACTCTCCTCCTGCAACATCTACCGACCGTACAAGACGCCCGAAATGAACACGGACGATCTGTACCGCACGGATGTCCCGGCCGATTCGGCCAACATGGCCCTTCGTCCTTGGCAGGAACTCTTCACCGACCAGAGCCTGCGGAACCTCATCGACTCCGCGCTGGTCAACAACTTCGACTACCAGACCGCCATGTACATGGTAGAAGAAGCCAACGCCGCTTTCGCCCAAGGCAAAGCAGCCTTCTTCCCCACCCTGAACATCTCGGCCGACGGCACCCTCTCCAAAGTGGAAGACGTCCCGCACGGAGAATACTACAACATCGCCGCAGCCGCGTCGTGGGAACTGGATATATTCGGACGTCTGCGTTCGGCCAAACGTGCGGCCAAAGCCGCCCTGCTGCAGAGTATCGCCTACAAGCGCGCCGTGGAGACCCAAGTGATCGCCTCGGTCGCCAACGGGTACTACACGCTGCTCAGCCTGGACAAACAGTTGCGCGTATACGACGAGACCATTCTCCTGTGGAGTGAGACCGTCCGTACCATGGAAGACATGATGGAAGCCGGCTCTACCAACCTGGCAGCCGTCACGCAGAGCCGTGCCAACCTGTACAGCGCCCAGGCTGCCCGGGAGGACATCCTGTACAACATCCGCGTTACGGAAAACTCTCTGCGCCTGCTCATCGGCCAACCGGCCGGCGAAATCGTACGCGGCACCTTCGAGGACCAGCAACTCACCACCGACCTGCAAGTCGGTCTGCCCTCGCAACTGCTGGCCAACCGTCCCGACGTACAGCAAGCCGAAGCCGGTGTCCGGGCCGCCTTTGCCAAGACCAACGTAGCCCGTGCCGCCTTCTATCCCCGCTTTACCATCACGGCCAACGGGGGATATGCCAATGACGGTACGGTCAGCTTCGCTCCCGGTGCCTTCTTTGCCAACCTGGTCGGCGGACTGGTACAGCCTTTGTTCAATGCCGGGACCAACCGAGCCAACCTGCGCATTGCCAAGGCTCAGCAGGAAGAAGCCCTGCTCGCCTTTGAAAAATCGCTGATCAACGCCGGCATCGAAGTGTCGAACCTGCTGTACAACTACAACACAACGGCCCAAAAGCTGGATGCCCGCGCCCAACAGGTGGAGCAGCTGCAAATAGCGGTCGATGCCACCAATGAACTGTTCAAGCTCAGCAGCACGACTTACCTCGAAGTGCTCACCGCACAGCAGAGCCTGCTCTCGGCACGCATCAGCCAGATCGGCGACCAACTCACCCAAATGGAGAACGTGGTCAATCTGTACCAGGCACTCGGAGGAGGCTGGGAACGCCCGGTGGAGGAGGAGAAATAATCGCTCCCTCTACTGCGAATCCTCAAAAAACCCGTCGAAATCTTTCCGACGGGTTTTTTCTTGCCCAAAGCCGCCCTCCCCTCTCTCGCTCCTCTCCTTTCTTTTCGACTGCGCACAACCCTGTCCTTTCAAGGACTTGCCTTGTGAAACAGACCTTCCGAAAAAAAGCCCGACAAACTCCGAATGCGCCCCAAACCCTTTGCTTATCCCGGAAAAATGTCGTTACTTTCGTCCAAAAGAAAACCCACGTCCAGATGGAAGAAAAAGAAAAAACGGGAAAACAACCCTTGGCCATCGTGCGCGACGACCCCTGGCTCGCACCCTATGCACAGTACCTGGAAAACCGCCTGGAGTGGTACCACAAACACCTGCACTTTATCGAAGAGCACTGCAACGGCTTGGGATATTTCGCCAGCGGACACCGCTACTTCGGGTTCAATTACGACCCGAAGAAAAAAGGCTGGTGGTTTCGTGAATACGCCCCCTCGGCGCAATCGGTAAGCCTGATGGGCGACTTCAACGGGTGGGATCCCGCGAAAAACCCGCTCACGCGCCTGGAAAGCGGCACCTGGGAAACCTTCCTCCATGAGGATACCTACCGGGAACGCCTCACCCCTTTCTCCAGGGTAAAACTGCGTATCGTCTCGGACAACGGCGCGCTGGACCGTATCCCTGCTTACATCCGCCGGGTGATTCAAGACCCGAAGACGTTCGATTTCGCTGGACAGTTCCTCCCCGAGAGCACCTTCCGATGGGAAAATCCGGACTTCCGCCTGCCGGAGGACTTCACCCCCCTGATCTACGAAGCGCACCCCGGCATGGCCACCGAAGACGGGCATGTGGGCTCGTGGCGCGAATTTGCCGACACGGTCCTGCCCAAAATATCCTACCTGGGTTACAACACCCTGCAACTGATGGCCGTACAGGAACACCCGTATTACGGATCGTTCGGGTATCATGTGTCCAATTTCTTTGCGCCGTCCTCGCGCTTCGGCACGCCCGACGACCTGCGCTACCTCATCGACACGGCACACGGAATGGGGCTCGCAGTGGTGATGGACCTGGTGCATTCCCATGCGGTGAAAAACCGGGCGGAAGGACTCTGCGAATTCGACGGCAAACGCGAACTCTACTTCGTGGACGGCCCTTCAGGCATCCACCCCGGATGGGATTCCAAACTGTTCGACTACGGAAAGATGTACGTCCAGCAATTCCTGCTGTCCAACATCGCCTACTGGATGGAGGAATTTCGTTTCGACGGATTCCGCTTCGACGGGGTAACCTCCATGCTGTACTACCACCACGGCAACCAGGCCTTTGACAGCTACGACAAGTATTTCGGCAAGGATACCGACAATTCGGCCGTACTGTACCTTCAGACGGCCAACACCTTGATCCGCTCGCGCTACCCCACCGCCCTGTCCATTGCCGAAGACATGAGCGGGATGCCGGGAGCCTGCCGCCCGGTGGAGGAAGGAGGACTGGGGTTCGGGTATCGCTTGGCCATGGGCATTCCGGACTATTGGATCCATCTGCTGCGCGACCGACGGGACGAAGACTGGGACATGGAGCAGATGTACTACACGCTGCTCAACCGCCGAAGGGGCGAAGCAAACATCGCCTACGTGGAGAGCCACGACCAAGCGCTGGTGGGGGACAAGACAGTCGCATTTTGGCTGATGGACAGCCACATGTACACCTCGATGAGCGTCTTTACGCCCGACCCGGTGATCGACCGGGGGCTGGCGCTGCACAAGATGATCCGCATGGTTACCCTCTCCCTGGGCGGGGAAGGCTACCTCAACTTCATGGGCAACGAATTCGGCCATCCGGAATGGATCGATTTCCCCCGGGAGGGCAATGGCTGGAGCACGAAGTACGCCCGCCGGCAGTGGAGCCTGCCGGATACCGACCACCTGAAGTACAAGTTTCTGCGCGAATTTGACCGGCGGATGATCGGCTTCGAGAAACAGACCGGGCTGCTTCGCCTGCCTTTCCCCCGCCTGCTCAATGCCGACCAAACGAACAAGGTGCTCATCTTCTCCCGCGGGAAGTACATATTTCTCTTTTCGTTCTCGCCGCAAAAATCGATCGAGGACTACGAATTTTTCGTGCCGCAAGGGGGCGATTACCGCATTGTCTTTTCCTCGGACGACCCCGAGACGGGCGGCTTTTCCCGGGTGCGGGAAGGCTACCGCTTTACCTCCTTCGAAAAGGACGGGGCAGACTTCCTGAGCGTTTACCTGCCCTCGCGCATGTGCATGGTGCTGGAGTGGGTCGGCAATACTCCGAAGGAAAAGGCTCGCAAGGGGAAATAACCGCTTCTTTCTCCCTCACTCCCCGTTCGTCCCTCGCGCACCCTTGCCGCCGGACGGTGCGGGCAAAAACGTGTTCGCCGCGCATCCTTGCAGGATGCGCGGCGAACGCTTTATCGGAAAAACGGGCAGGACTACTCCTCTTCCTTGTTGCGAAGGCTCTGCACGTAGATGGCCTTCACTTTCTGCTGGCGTTTTACCACGGAAGGTTTGTTGAACTGCTGACGGGCGCGGAGCTGTTTCATCGTGCCGGTCTTGTCGAATTTTCTCTTGAAACGTTTGAGGGCTCTTTCGATCGCCTCTCCTTCTTTTACGGGAATAATAAGCATTGGTTTATCGTTTTTTTTGTGAATAACTTTTTATCAAATCGTTGTCGCAAAAGCCGTCCCCCACGGGGATCGTCCTACTGCCTGCTGTCTGAAAATATGTAACTTTTCTTCTTTCTCCGAACTTGTTGGACAACGACCTCCTTTAGATTTCTCTTTCGGTTCTCATTCACTTTCTTAGCGAGGGCAAAGATACGCTTTTTCTTTCAAACGAAAACCACGCCCCGCTCCCTTTTTTTTTCAATAAACCTCGTGGTGGATCTTGCCCGCATCGAAATTGTCCTTCGGGCGAGCCTCCCGCGCAGGATACCCCACCGGGATCACGCACAGCGAATCGTAACTGCCCGGCAGCCCGCACAACTCCTTGACCACATCCATCCGGTCGCGATACGGATACGTAGCCGTCCACACCGCACCCAGCCCCAGCGCATGAGCTGCCAGCAGGATATTTTCCGCCGCCGCCGAACAATCCACGTACCAGTACGGCGACTTGGTCCGGTCGGCACAAACGGCGATGGCCACGCGGGCCTCGCGCAACATCTTGGCATACGGCAAACGCTCGGCCATCTCGTCGAGGATCTCCCGGCGGGTGAGCACGATAAAGTCCCAAGGCTGGCCGTTTTTCCCCGAAGGAGCAGCCATGCCGGCCTCGAGGATCGCTTCGATTTTTTCCGGTTCGACGTCCTGGTCGGTGTAGCTGCGAATGCTTCTACGGGTCAGGATGTTCTCGATCGCCGGGTTTTGCGCGTACTGTTTTTCCATCTTTTTCAACGCTCGGTTTTGAGGGTGTCAAAGTTAAGGTAAAATCGCAAATACTTGTCCTTGCTGTGCGGAAAATATTTCAATCCCCGCAAAGTATCGTAGCACGGCACCGAGCCCCACCTGCTGCGGTACTCGACGATGCTGCGGGCAAACAACCGGGAGATGTACGGATGCTCGGCCAGCAAGCGTTCGCTGTCCTGATTGACATCATAGCGCACCAGAGCCGTCGTATCGAAATCCGCATACCGGGAGAACCGTCGCAGCGCTGCCGAATCGGCAGCAAAGATCCCGCACAACTGGTCGGCATCGACAAAACCGCCGTAGCGGATGCGCCCCTGGAAGAGTTTCTCGGCCAAGGCTTCGTCGAGTGCCGCATGTGCCTGCAGGCGCTTCAGCGAAACACGATTGAGGTCCACCCGGGAGAAATCCCGCACCGTCTCTTCCTCCTGCAACTCCTGCGTCCGGATATAGGGCAAAAGCCGGGCGAACATGCTGTCCGAGACCGCATAACACTGCGAGAACTGCTCGGGCGAAGAAAACCGTCCCCCGACCGCAGCCCGAAAGCGCAGGATGGTGCGTGCCTGGGCGGGAGAGAACCCCAGCAGGACGAAATCGGAAGAATCTGCCGAAGAGGGATCGAAATAAAACAGCGTATCCGTGCGAAAGGCAGAGTGTCCAAGCACTGAATCCGCCGGAAGGACTTCTACCCGGGGGATCTCCCGGCGGCCATCCTTCACCGCGACGGCACCCACCAAGACCAGCAGGAGGATCACCAGAACGATCATCCCCCGCTGCTGGGCAGCGGTTGCCCTGAAGAAACGTCCGATGCGCCCCCGCATATCCCTTCGTTTTGCCGTTCTTTTCCCCCCTCCCCTTTTCGGAGAACGGGACAGAGGATTACTTGCCCAACAGACGGGCGGCGTACTTCCCGATCACGTCGAACTCCAGATTGACCTTCGTCCCGGGGACAAACGTGTGGAAGTTGGTATGTTCGTAGGTATAGGGGATGATCGCTACCGAAAACTCACCCGGTTCGCTGTCCACCACCGTCAGGCTGGTGCCGTTGACCGCGATCGAGCCTTTCGGAATGGTTACATTGCCGTAGAGGGGTTCATCGTAACGGAAGCGGTACACCCAGCTTCCGTCCTGCTGTTGGACCGAGACGCACTCCCCCGTCTGGTCGACATGCCCCTGGACGATGTGCCCGTCCAGGCGGTCGCCGAGCTTCATGGAGCGCTCCAGGTTCACCTCCGAGCCGATCTTCAAGTCGCCCAGGTTGGACTTGCGCAGCGTTTCATCGATCGCCGTTACCGTATAACGGTCGCCCTCTACCCGCACCACTGTCAGGCAAACACCGTTGTGGGCGATGCTCTGATCCACTTTCAATTCCTCGGTAAAAGGACACCGAAGGGTGATGTGCAGGTTGCCTCCCTCCTTTTTCAAGTCGGTTACCACGGCCAATGCTTCTACGATTCCCGTAAACATCTTTTCTTCTGTATGATTTTATCGTTATCTTCTAAAAATTCTGTTCTTTACTTCTTTTCCAAGCCCAATTCGGCCAACCAGTCCGTGCCGTCCCAACTGCCCGAACTCATAAAAAGGAACACCGTATCCTCCACGGGAAGAGCCCGTACGGCCTCCCGCAGGCTTTCGATGTCCGTCTTGACCTCCAGGGCCGGATGGGCAAATTCTCCGGCCACCCACGCCGGATCCAGCGGAGGCATCCGCTTGATCTCCATCGCATGGTGGGAATAAAACACGAACGCCCGGTCGGCACCCGCCATCGTGCCGCGGTATTGCGGCAGGAAATCCCGGTTCAGACTAGAATAGGTGTGCAATTCCAGGCAGGCCACCACGCGACGGTCGGGGTACAGCTCCTTGACAGCCGCCACGGTAGCGCGCACCTTGGACGGAGCATGGGCAAAATCCTTGAAGACCACCGTGCGGGGCTCGTCGTAGAGGCATTCCAAACGGTTTTTCGCCCCCCGAAAATCGGCCATGCTCGCGTAGAAATCCGCTGAAGACACCCCGGCCTGCCGGGCGGCGAGCAGTGCAGCCGAGAGGTTGGACATGTTGTGCCGCCCGAAAAGGGTTACCGGGTAACGGTGCGAGCCGTCCACCAGCCAAACCTTTCCCTGGCGGATCTCATAGGGATGGGTGGCATAAGGGATCGGCTGCACCTGAAGCTCGGGATGCCGGGCGAGGGTCTGCTCGACCACGCGCACCACTTCGGGGTCTTCACGGTTGTAGATCAGTACAGCCCCCGGCTCGAGGCTCAAGATAAGTTGCACGAAACAATCCGTGTACTGGTCGTACGTGGGAAATACGTTCATGTGGTCCCATGCGATCCCGGTAATGACCGCCACGTGCGGACGGTAGTGCAGGAATTTGGAGCGCCGGTCGAGTGGGGAACTGAGGTACTCGTCCCCTTCGATGACGATCGTGGGAGCCTCGTCGGTCAATTCCACCATGCGGTCGAACCCGTCGATCGAAGCACCCACCAGGTAGTCCGTACGCAATCCGGCGTATTGCATCGCATGCAGGATCATGGCTGTGGTGGTCGTCTTGCCGTGCGATCCGGCGACCACGATGCGTTTCTTCCCTTCCGATTCGTGAAAGACGAACTCCGGATAGGAATACACCGGCAGTCCCAATTCCCGGGCGCGGATCAGTTCCGGATTGTCGATCCGCGCGTGCATCCCGAGGATGACGGCATCGATCTCCGGGGTGATCTTTTCCGGAAACCAGCCTTCCTGCGCCGGGAGCAAACCGGCCTGCGCCAGACGGGTGCGGGAAGGTTCGTAGATCACGTCGTCCGACCCGGTCACGGTATGGCCTTTCTTTTGCAGGGTGAGCGCCAGGTTGTGCATGGCGGCTCCTCCTATGGCGATAAAATGAATCCTCATCGGTATATCGTTTTTCTTTGGTATCACAAACATTTCGGCACTTCCAGCAAGGAGCTTATCCGGCACACCCGCTGACGATCCGCCTCCTGCGGGAGCTCCTCCCCCTGGGGCGAGAACCACACCCCCCGGCAGAAGCCGGCCTGCACAGCCGCCAGCACGTCGTTTTGAAGGTCGTCCCCGATCATCGCGCACCGGGATGGCGGCACGCCCGCCTGCCGGGCCGCATAGAGAAATATCTCCGGCGAGGGTTTCTTGGCCTCTGCCTGCTCGGAAGTTACCATCCCACGAATGTACGGTTTTATATCCGGATTGTCCACCTTTATCGTCTGGACTTCGGAAAAACCGTTGGTCAGCAGCCAGACGGGATAGCGCGCCGAGACCTGTTCGAGGGTTTGCCGGGCACCGGGGAGCAGATGCTGCTTGCGGGGACAAAGGTCGAGATAGGTCCGGGCAAAACGCTCGGCCAGCCCGTCCTCCCGGATGGAAAACAGTGCCAAAGCCCGGTCGAAACGACGGGTGCGCAATTCGCTTTTGGCGATCAGCCCCCGGCGGTACTCGTCCCACATCCGGTCGTTGATCACATGATAGCGTGCGATGAACTCCTGCTCCGTCAATCCATTGCGGCCCACCAGTCCCAGCAGGTGCAAGGTCTGGGAGAGCGCCTCGGCGGAATTGCGCTCGAAATCCCACAAAGTATGGTCCAGGTCGAAGAACACGACGAAAATCCCCTCCGTAATATTCTCCCGATCGTTCTGCTGCGTAGTATCCATGTGCCGTATCGTCATTTCGTTGTCCTTTCTCCCGCCAGGCGGATTTCCGGCCCTTCGGGCCNNCGCGTGAGCGGCGCGCGCTTGGGGAGAAGCCCTTATCCCCGCTGCCCCGTCGAACCGAAACCGCCCGCACCCCGCAAGGTATCGTCGAGCACCTCGACCGGCTCCCACTCGGCCGTCTCGCAACGCGCCACCACCAACTGGGCGATCCGGTCGCCGTCGCGAATCACGAAATCCTCGGAGGAAAGGTTGATCAGGATCACGCCCACCTCGCCCCGGTAGTCGG
>DCEW01000029.1 GCA_002314265.1 Flavobacteriales bacterium UBA1820 | reverse complement strand
TGCGCCGTAGGCGCACCGCTTGCCCGCCCCCCTTCGCGTTTGTGCTTACAGACTGTAAGAAAAAGCCGTTATGCTTTCCCTTTTTCTCCGTTGGCCTTGCGGAGTTCGTCGAGGATCTCGCTCAGCAGTTTCTCCTGCGCCGTCGGTCCCGGAGCAGGGGCCGGTGCGTCAGCCGCAGCCTTGGCCGCATTTTTCTTCTTGAGGAAATCCAGCCGCTCGGAGGAAGTCTTGAGTTTGTTGATCAGTTTCATGACCAGGAAGATGGACAGCGCGATGATCAGAAACTCGATTGTCACTTGGATCAGCATCCCGTAACCGATCGAAACGGCCGCTTTTCCCGTCTCGGGGTTGGCTTTCTGGATTGTCCAGGCCATGTCTGAAAAGTCCATACCCCCCGTGAGGAACCCGATGGTCGGCATGATCACTTGCGCCACCAATGCATTGACGATCTTTCCGAAGGCCGCACCGATGACAACACCCACGGCCATGTCGATGACGTTGCCTCGGCTGATGAATGTTTTGAATTCTTGAATAAATCCCATGGTATGTCTTGGTTTGCAGTTTTAGTTTTGTGCGGATTTAAGCGGGGGAAGAGTCCCGTATCGCCGTTGGAGCCGTCGGTAGGCCAAGTAGGTCAGTCCCGCATAGAGGAGCGTCAATGCCCACAGCGAAAGGTATTCGAACCGCACGTCCGCCAAGTCGGCTCCCATCGTGTTTATCTTGACAAACCCCTGAATGGCTTGCGAGGAGGGGATGAACCATCCCACGATCTTCCATGCGGTCGGGACGGCGGCCATGGGCCAGGAAACCCCCGAGATGAACAGGAAAGGCACCGACGTGAAGACGAAGGCCGGCATGCACGACTCCCGGGTGCGCAGTCCGCTGGCGAGGAACATCGCAAAGAAAGTGCAGGACAGGATGTAGGGAAGCAGGAAAAGGACTTTTGTCCCCATGTCTCCCACGCGCGGGATCGAAAAGATACCCGGCACCACGACGATCATGTAGGCTGTGATGGCTATGTAGAGCAGGGTGTAGGCGGCGCTTCGCCCCGCCATCGAATCGAGGATGCTTCCCCGGGGCGAGGCCAGGAGTTTGCGCAGGTTGCGCTCCTGCCGCGCCGTGCCGGTGGTCATGCCGATGCCCAGCAGCATCGTTTGCTGGAGGATGACCATCAGGATGGCCGGGATCAGGAACGCGGCAAATCCCGAGTGGACGTTGTACATCGTCGTCCAGCGGTTTTCGATCGGCATCGAACTGGTCAGTTCTTCCTCGCGCGAGGCTCCGGCCATGTTTTGGATCTCGATCTCCCGTCCCATCTCGAGCGAGACATCCGTCAGGGTGGCCAGCAGGGCTTTGTAGTATAGCAGGCTGCTCATGTCGCAGTACAGCGATACGGTCGTCTGCTCTCCCCGGGCGATTTTCTTTTCGAAATCACTCGGGATATAGACGATGCCGTAGGCTTTCTTGCGGGCTAGGAGTTGCTGAGCCTGGGTGAGGTCGGCGGCGCGGTAAGCGATCTTGACATCCGGAGAGGCATCTACCATGCGGATGAATTCGCGGCTCAGCGGCGTGGGCGATTCGTCCACTGCCACGGTAGGCACTTCGCGTACCGTTTCGTTGGTATAGAGGAACGTGTAGAGCAGAGGATAAGCCAGCGGGACCAGGAAGATAAAGGTCATCACGCCGATGTCGCCGAATATGGCCCGCATTTCCTGCGCCGCGCATCGGTAAATGTCGCGCAGAGTGTCCAGGATCGGATGTTTCTTCTTCTCGTTCATCGTCATATGCGGTATTTAGCGTGTTGGAGGGCATGGCGCAGGCGTCCCAGCAGCGGCAGGGGGAGCAGGCAGAAGGCCGCCAGATAGGCCAGTTGCCCGGCGGAATAACTCAAAGGCAGTCCGTTGAGCGCCTGATCCACATATACCAAAAAATAGTGTCGCAAGGGAAACAGGTTGCTCAAGGCCTGCAGCATAGGGTGCATGGCGCTCACCGGGAAGGAAAAGCCCGAGATCGAAAACGAAATGACTCCCCACAGGCTGGCAAAACTGATGCCCAAACGGAAATCGGGCAGCAGACCGATCATCACGATGCCCAACGCCTGGGCGGAGAGGACAAAGAGCAGCATCAGCAACAGCATCGGCAGGATGCCCGACTGATGGGGAAAACCCAACAGGCCGTACATCACCGTCAGCATGGCTGCTCCCACGGCATAGAAGACGATCGTGTGCGGCAGCAGTTTTCCGGCCAGGGCGACCGAAACCGAACCTTGGGACATTTCCAGCAGGCGTCGTGCGCCGCCGTACTTGATCTCGGTGCCGATGCTGTATACCGTGGTGATGAAAATGATCAGTCCCAGTACGCCCGGCAGCAGGATGTTGGACAGGTACACCGAGTAGTTGAGCCACGGGTTGCCGATGGGATGGGTATCGACCACGATGGGTTGTACCTGCGCCATCACCTGGGCATCGGTCTTTCCCCGGGCCTGTCCCACTTGCAACTGGGCAGCTCCGGAGGCCAGTACCGACATCGTCCGCAGGTCGCGGTAGAGCAGCGAACCGGCGATCAGGAACGAGTTGTTGGTGTAGTAGTCCAGGGTGGGTTGCCGTCCGCTCGAAGCGTCGTGTTCCAAGCCTTTGGGGATTACCAGGATGGCGTAGACCTCGCCCCGCTGCATCATTTTCCGCGCTTGGTAAAAGTCGGGGGTTACGGCGACCACATCGCTCTGTTGGAAAGCGTCCACCTGCCGGATGATGTTGCGCGAGACGCTGCTTCCATCCTGATCGACGATGGCTACCGGCAGGTCTTTCGGCAGTCCGCTTCCCATCAGGGTGAGGAAGAATATCGCGCACAGCAGGGGAGCGATCACCATCGCGAGCAGATAGATTCTGTCCCGTCGCAGGATGCCGATTTCCCGTCGGGCGATTTCTCCGATGTGGCGGGTTGTTTCCCGGATGTCTTTCATGGGTTCGTTCTTTTTGACAACGAAAGGTTATCGGTTTGCGCTTCGGTGTTCTTCGTTTTTCTTTCGAGGCTTTTGCGGAGTTTCCCCGCTTTCGGTTTTCCTCCGAGCGGGAGGGTTACTTCAGCGACTTGCGCTCCAGCAGCACCGTCATGCCCGGACGAAGTCCCTCGACGAGAGCGGTGGGCCGGGCGCGCACCTCGAAAGTCTTGATGTCGTACTGTCCGTTGGTCTTGGTCGCTTTCCAGGTGGCGTACGAACCGAGGTCTTTCAGGTAGGTAACCTTCAGCGTTACCGTCTGGTCGTCCAAGGCCGGGATGCGGGCCGAGATCTCCTGTCCCATTTTCAAGGCTCCGAGTTCGTCTTCGCGTACGTTGAACGACACCCAGAGGTTTTCCATGTCCAGAATGTTCATGATGGGCGCTCCGGTACCCACCAGTTCGCCTTCGAGGGGGAAGATGTCCGACACCTCGCCGTCGATGGGGCTGATGAGGATCGACTCGTCGATGTAGGATTCGATCTCGCTCATGGCTCCCTGTGCGCGTTCCACCAGGGCGGAAGCTGCTTCGCGATCCTCCCGTTCCGCGCCGTTGACCGCCATGTCGTACTGCGAACGGGCGGCTCGCTCGCTGGCCTGCATCGCTTTGTAGTTGGCCAGAGCTTCGTCGCGTTTCTGGGCGGTTACCACGCCTTCCCCGAAGAGGTTTTCCATCCGGCGATAGGATTTCTCGGCGATTTCCAGGCCGGCAACCGCTTTCTGCCATACTTGATAGGCAGCGGTTATCTGTTCGCTGCGGGCGCCCTTTTGGGCTTTTTTGTTCTGGGCCTGCGCCGCGGAAAGGGCGGCGGCGGCCTGTGCTTTCTTGGCTTCGATGTCGGGAATGTAGAGACGGCCCAAGGTATCTCCCTGGCGAACCGTCTGCCCTTCCTCGACCAGGAGGCTTTCTATCCGACCCGGTACTTTGCTGGATATGCGAACCTGATCGGCGTCGGCCTGTCCCTGGATGTACGGGTCTTTGGGTTGCAGGAACAGTACGCCTACCAGGGCGACTACCACGATGGCAGCGATGGTGACGATAAAGCCCGTTACCATGCTCTTGTCGTTCGTTTTTTCTTTGTTTTCTTCCATGTTCGTCTGGTTGGTTTATCGTTGGTCTTGTCGGTTTTCCGCACAGGGCGGTTTTATAAAGGTTTAGGGGTTGTTTTTATGTCGTTTTGCAAAAAGTCGTTCAAAGGGTAGAGGGGACCAGTTGGCCGGTGGCGTTGAGCAGGTAAACCCGTGCCATGGTCAGGTCGATCTGCGCGTCGATCTGCTGTGAGCTGGCCGAGAGCCACGCGGTTTGAGCCTCGAAAACGTTGGTCAGCGTGGCCACCCCTTCTCGGAAGGAGAGTTGAGCCTGACGGAGGTTTTCGACGGCTTTGGCCAGGTTGGAGGCGGTCATCTCCGCCTTTTTGCGGGCGGAGTTGAGGTAAAACTCGCTCTGGTGGATCTGGAGTTCTACTTTTTCCTTCGCCTCATCCAGCTCCAAACGGGCGATCTCGGTGTCGGCCCGGGCGATCTTCATCTTGTGTCCCCGTTCGTTCCAGCTGAAGATGGGCACCTTGAGCATTACCCCGAGGTTGAACATCCCTTTGGGTGAGAAGGAGAAACCGTTGTAGAGATTGGGCGAGGAGAGCAGATAGCTGCCCGTGAGCGCCAGCGAAGGCAGGTAGTCCGAACGGGTGACGTTTTCCTTTTCCCGGTACATGTCCACAGCCAGGGTGAGGCTCTGGATCTCCTGCCGGTTTTCCACGGCCCGTTGCACATCGGTGATCGGAGCGGGGTCAGGCTGGCTCACGGCGATGCTGTCCGAGAGGGTGAAATCTTCCCCGAGGGGCAGGCCGCAGATCATCGCCAGGTTCATCTTGGAAAGGGTCAGTCCGTCTTCGACCTGGGTGAGGGACATTCGCGCCTGGTTCAGCTGCACCTCGACCGAGAGTTCGTCCGAACGGGTGGCGACCCCTTCGCGTTTCATGGCGGCGACGTCCTTCTGCAGCTTCTCGAGCAGGGCGAGCAGGCTTTCGGCCAAGTGTTTCTTGTGCGTGAGCGAAACGATGCCCCAGTAGGCCTGGTCGGTCGAGAGGATCACCTGCGAGGCAGCGGCATCCCGCTGATGGACCGAGAGGGTTTCCGCCATGCGTGCGATGCGGTTGTAGGCCTGGATCTTGCCGCCCATGTACACCGGTTGGGCCAGGGTGATCGCCCCGGCGAATACGTTGCGGGTGTCGAAGGTGAGCTGGTCTTTCGGGATGGTGGTGTACTGTTTCCAGAGGATCTTTTCGGGGTTGGTCCGCGGGTCGAACGGCTGTCCGGAGGCGTCCAGCGGAACCACTTGCCCGTCGATGGTGGTAAAGCTGTTGTTTACCTGGTCGGGCGTGAAGGTGAAGCTCCCGTCCGGGGCTACCGATCCGATGGGCAGCATCATGTCGTGGGCGATGAGCGAGGTCTCCCGGCTGTTGAACAGGTAGGCTCCGGTGGCCGAGATGGAGGGCAGACGTTTGGTGGCGGCGGCTTTGCGCTCTTCGGTGGCCTGGATCATTTTTTGGCTCATGATGCCCATCTGCTTGTTGTTTTCCAGGGCCATCTGGCGGCATTGCTGCAGCGAATAGGCGGCTTGGGCGGAGGCTGTCGGCGCAAAGGCGGGCAGGAGGATCGCTCCGAGGAGGAAGGAAACGGTGCGCAGGTTCATTTTTCGAGAGATTTGATCAGGTTTTGTGCGAATGTCTCCCGGCGAGAGAGAACCATTCGGGTGAAGTCGGTTTGGGTGGTGTCGAAGAGTTTTTGCCATAGCGGAAAAGTGAGAAAGGGATATACACACAGTGATTCGATATCGACAAAGAGTTCCATCACACCCACGGGGCGGATGAGACCTTCCCGGGCGGCGCGGTCGAGCTGTTCCTGGAAGGTTTTGGCATGCTCGTGGATGAGCCGTTTGTAGTCGGCCAGACGGCCGTTGCCTACCGGGCGGCGGGTAACCTCGTTGAGGATAAAACCGGGCACGCGCGGGTTTTCGGAGACGGTCTGGAGGTAGAGGTCCACGATGGTCTGCAGTTTGGCAAACAAGTCTTCCGAGGAGGCCATCACTTCGAAAATGCGGCCGTACAAGCGTTGGAATACGCGGTTGAACACGATGTCGAACAGATTGTCCTTGCTGCGGAAGTAGTAGTGCAACATCGAGATGTTGATCCCGGCACGGGCCGCGATCTCGCGCATGGTGGCTCCGTCGTAGCCTTTCTCGACGAAGATGTCCTGTGCGGCGTTTACGATGTCTTGTTCGACGTTGTTTCCGGCGGTGCTCATGGATCAAGTGTTTGCTTCAAGCGTTCGATTCAATCAAATGATTGACAAAAGTATTCCGCTTTTCCGATTCCGGCAAGTTTTCTGTGGAAATTAACATGTCCTGCTCTTCGGCTGTTTTGTGCAAAATCACTACAAGTAGCGATTGCCCGCAGGGGCTTTTTCGGGCGTACTTTGCCCCGTAACTCGAAACGAAGAGAAACAGAGGGAGGTTTTTGCGGAAATCCCAAAAAAATCCTCATATTTGCAATGAATTTTGAAGATCATCTAAAAAATTGCGGATATGGATTTTTTGAAGTACATCAAAGACATCACCCTGATCACCATGACGCTCTTCGTGGTGATCGATATCGTGGGCAGTATTCCCGTGATTCTCGATCTGAAGAAAAAGGCCGGCGCCCTTCAGGCCGGAAAGGCGGCATGGGCGGCGGGGATCATCATGATCCTGTTCGTGTTCTTCGGCGAGGGGATGTTGCACTACATCGGGATTTCGGTCAATGCCTTTGCGGTAGCCGGTGCGCTGGTCATTTTCTTCTTTGCGATGGAGATGATCCTGGGTATCCAGCTTTTCCGGGACGAACAGCCCGAAACGGCTTCCATCGTGCCTTTGGCTTTTCCGCTGATCGCCGGGGCAGGCAGCCTGACCACGATCCTTTCGCTGCGCTCGCAGTATTCGCTCGCGTGCGTGATCATCGGCATCGTGCTCAACCTGCTGCTGGTCTATGTGGTGATCAAGAAAGCGTCGGCCATCGAACGGCTGATCGGCAAGAACGGCCTGTCGGTTTTGCGCCGGATTTTCGGCATTATCCTGCTGGCCATTGCCATTCAGATGTTTACTACCAACCTCAAAACCCTCCTGTAGCTTCTCGCTCGTTTCCGTATCCGTAAGAATCCAGATGAAGAAGCTCTTTTTGCTGTATTTTTTGTCCTTTGCCCTCTTTGCTGCTGCAAGCGAGCTGCAGGAAGAAACGGTTTCCTCCCGTCCTTCGGGGCCTTCGATCGGCGGGCAGATCACCGACAGGCTTTCCGGGGAATCCCTTCCCGGAGCTTGGGTCGTGCTGTACGAAGCGGCCACCGGACAGGTGGTGCGCAGGAGCGCATGCGACGACCAGGGATATTACACCTTCGACCGTCTGCCGGAAGGAACGTATCGTATCGAGGCGGGGCTGTCGGGTTATCTCCCCGCACGAAGCCAGGCGGTGGAAGTGTCGTCGTCGGTTGCCTTGTCCTTGGCCCTTGAACCCGAATACCGTTTGCTTTCCGATGTAGTGGTTACCCCGCGGGTGTCCTCGGTGCGTACCCGACTGGGGCAGCGTACCGTCTATGTGGGAGGCGACCTTCAGACCTCGGGCAATGCGTCGAAAGACCTGATGAACAACCTGCCGTCGGCCTGTACCGATCTGAAAGGAAACATGACCCTGCGCGGCTCGTCCAATGTGCGGTATTTCATCGACGGGCGTCCGACCAATGTCAATTCGATGGAACTGCTCAACCTGCTGCCTGCTTCGTCCGTGGCGCGGGTGGAATTCATCACCAGTCCCTCGGCCAAGGAATACCCCGACGGTCCTTCGGGTATCGTCAACATCGTAACGACCAAGAGCCGGAAACAAGGCTTCGGAGCCTCGGTGGATGCCGGGGTAGGTACCGGGGAAAAGTACGACCTGGCCCTGAACGTCAATCGCCGGTGGGAGAAGGTAAACATCTGGGGGGCGTACACCTTTTTCCAGAACAAGAGTGTAATCACGGGCGAGGTTTCCAAAACCGACATCCCCTCTTCGCCCGAGCAGGAAGCTCCGGCAACCAGCGCCCAGCAGGTAGGCGGCTACTACCTGGGACGGCTCCACGAGGTGAAAGCCGGGGTGGACTACGACCTATCCTCCCGCACGCAAATCTCTTACAGCGCTGCTTACCGCAACGCCTGGCGCGCTTCGAAGATGGACATCGACAGCCGTTCCTTCGCGGCAGCTTCCGACGCGGAGCCTTCCTCGGCGTATTCCAGCGCGGCGTATTCCGCCAGCCAGATGGATTTCTTTACCACCGGGGCGCACTTGAGCCATGCCTTCGACAATAGCAGCCGTCTGGAAGCGGACGTGAATTACGAGATAGACCATACGGGAGCCGACACCGAGTTTGCGCAGGACTTTACCGTCAAAGCCTCGCCCTTCATGCCGGACGGAGTGGTCGATACCTCGCACTACCGCAACGACTATTCGTATTTCTCGGCGCGGGTGGACTATACCTATCAGCGGGACCGGTACAAGTGGGAAGCCGGGGTGAGTGCCAACCTCCGCACGATGGACAATCCGTACCACGACCGGAGTATCTCCCGGATGCCTTCGCCCATCCCTCCCCTTGAAACCGTAACGACGTCTCATTTCCAGTTCGACGAAGACGTATATGCCCTTTACCTTACTTACAGCCGCACGTTCGGCGCGCTGACCGCCTCGGCTGGTCTGCGGGGCGAATATTGGAAATCGCAGGTGCGCTCCCTGCTCCAGGAGGACGGCACGGGCGGTTACCGCCACCTCAACGACAGCCTCAACGTGTTTCCCTCGGCCAGCCTCATCTGGCGGGTAGATCGGGATCGGTCGTTGATGTTGTCTTATTCGTCCCGGGTAGCCCGTCCCGATACCCGTCAGTTGAACCCCAACGCGGTATCGACCAACCCGGCCCGTCCCAGCGTGGGCAATCCCTTCCTGCGGCCCGAGTACAACCATTCGTTGGAACTGACCTTCCATGGGGTGTGGGACGAACTCGACGTAAGTCTTTCGGCGTATTACAACTACAACCAGAATGTGATCCAGTCGTACCTCACGCCCATCCATCCCGTGACCGGCGAACAAACCCGCGGGGTGCTTTACAACACGTACAAGAATTACGGCTCGTCGTATTTCCTCGGCACGGAACTCATCGCCTCGCTCCAGTTGTGGGATCGCCTGGACCTTTCGGGCAGCCTCAATGCCTACTATGCGGACTATTCCCGGGGAGAGAATACCTTCTGGAATGCTTCGGGGATCAATTTCACGGCCAAAATGTCGGCCAACTTCCAGGTGAACGACCACTTGACCGCCATGCTCCTGGGGCGTTACTCGGGGCGTCAGACCCTCATCCAGGGAACAGTCGATCCGCTCGGAACGATGGACGCCGGCTTGCGGTACAGTTTGCTCGAAGGGCGGATGAATCTTTTTGTCCGCCTTACCGACGTGTTCAATTCCTTCCGCTCCACGACCCGTTCGGTGGTCGATGCAGGCGACGGTTTGTTGCAAAACGAAGTATCCCGCGAGGGCTATCGCTCCCGGGTGTTGTATTTTACGGCTTCGTATAGTTTCTGAGGCGGTCTCCGAAGGGGTTGTGGCTCCTTCGTCTTTTTTGTCGGCCCCGGGAAAGGGGTGGAAAAGTTCGGGCGTCCCTTCCAAAGAGGGGCGCTCGGTCGTTTGTCGGGTTTTTGTGAGTGAGAGATTTCGGAAAGATCCGGGGGAAGAAAGGCGAAAGGGAGCTTGTTTTAACCCTTCCGGGAAAGGACTTGTTTTTTTCGTGCCAGGGAATCCAAGGTGCGGTAGAAAGCCTCGTAGTTGTCCCGGGCGCAGAAGTCCCGTCTTTGTTTTTCGAGGGCAGCGGCGGACAGGGTGCCGTAGTGCTCCCGGATGGTGTCCAGTGCTTCGGCGAAGGCTTCTGCGGTCAGATCGACGGGCAGCAGAGCTCCGCAGGAGGCATCCACCGCATCGCGCGTGCCGCCGGCATCGGTACACAAGGGGACAATGCCGCAACTCATCGCTTCGATGGCCGAGACCGGCATCCCTTCCGAGCGGCTTAGGGAGACGAATACGTCAAATTCGCCTGCGGCATACCGCCGGAGGATTTCCCGGTTTTCCACCGCCCCTTCGAACACCGCGTGGAAGTTCTCCGGAGCGTCTTCTTCCGCTAGGGTTTTTACGTGTTCCAGCAGCACGCCCGTACCGAAGTGGGTCCATCGGATCTGCGTTTCGGGATGCAGTCGGGCGTATTGTTTGAGAAACTCGCCCGTCAGGTCGATGCGTTTCAGGGCGATCACGTTGGCGCAGGAAACGATGCGGAGGACCTTCTGCGGGGCTTCCCGCGGAGGTACGGCTTGGCTATCCACCCCGAGGTGGCGGTAGCCGATCCGGGAGGCCACGCGGGGATAGCGCGCCTTGAGGTAGCTTTCCCCGGCGAAGGAGACCGGGAATACCCGGTCGATGCGCTCCAGTGCCTGTGGACGCGCGGGGAAAAAGATGCCGCGGGCCTGCTCGAACACATCGTAGCCGTGTGCACGGCACACCAGCGGTTTGTCCCGCAAGGTTTTCAGGCGGCCTTTGGCCAGGGCGATCCCCGTAGCGGTGTTGTCCAGCCAGTAGCTGTAAAAGATGGCCGCCCGGGAGAATAGCTCTTCGGAGGATTTCAAGGTGAGAAAAGTGAGGTAGGCGCGGTACAGGCCGCCCGCAGCGTTGCGCCAGCCCCGCAGGGTGTTCGGCCGCCGGGACCGAAAGGGAAGGCTCCACAGGTAAGGGCTGAACAGTGCGCGGAATGCGGCGGCAGCTTTCCGCCATCGGGGCGCTTCGGCCAAAGAGGTGTTCAGGGCGATGCCTTCGGGCATACGCCGGATCGCTTGCGCCTTGCGCGCGGGAAAGACGGTGATCTTCTCCGTCCCTCCCGTGCGGGTGCGCAATTCTCCCTCGACAAAGGTCTCGCCCCGCCCGTACGGATACCGGTCGGTAAAGAGGTAGATGCGGGTCGGGCGCGCGGACATGGCCTTACGCGGGGATTAGTGAGCGCGCAGGATGGTCTGCGTGCGGTCGGGCCCTACCGATACGATGGTGATGGGTACCTCCAGCGCTTTCTCGATGTAGGCGATGTATGCGCGGAGTTCCTGCGGGATGCCCGCTTCGTCGGTTACGCCGGTCAGGTCGCCGTTCCATCCGGGAAGGGTCTCGTAGATGGGGCGGACGTATTTTTCTTCGATGTTGTAGGGCAGGTAGTCGATCTTTTTGCCCATGTATTCGTAGTGCGTGCAGACTTTCACTTCCGGGAAGCCGGAGAGCACGTCGGCCTTCATCATCATCAGCTGCGAAACCCCGCTGACCATGCACGCGTACTTGAGCACCGGCAGGTCCAGCCAGCCGCAGCGCCGGCGCCGTCCGGTGGTCGCACCGTACTCGCGACCGATTTCGCACAGACGGTCGCCCGTGGCGTCGTTCAGTTCGGTGGGGAAAGGACCCGAACCCACCCGGGTGGTGTAGGCCTTGAAGATACCGAATACTTCACCGATGGCTCTCGGGGGCACGCCCAGTCCGGTGCAGGCTCCGGCGGCCATCGTGTTGGACGAGGTAACGAAGGGGTAGGTGCCGAAGTCGACGTCCAGCATCGCTCCCTGTGCGCCCTCGGCCAGGATCTTTTTCCCTTGGGCGACGGCTTGGTTGAGGTAGTGTTCGCTGTCGACGAAGGTGAGCGATTTGAGCACTTCGAGTGCGGCGAACCATTCGCGTTCCAGTTCGTTCAGGTCGAATTCGATGCGGGCGTTGTAGTTGTCGAGCATCGCTAGGTGTTTTTTCACCAGGGCATGGTAGCGCTCCATGAAGTCCGGCAGTTCGGTGTCGCCTACCCGCAGACCGTTGCGGCCCGTCTTGTCCATGTAGGTCGGTCCGATACCCTTGAGGGTGGAGCCGATCTTGGCCTTGCCTTTCGAAGCTTCGGAGGCTGCGTCGAGCAGGCGGTGGGTCGGCAGGATCAGGTGCGCCTTGCGCGAGATGAGCAGCCGGGAAGGGATGTCGAGGTTGTATTTGGACAGATCGTCGATCTCTTTGGCCAGGATCACGGGGTCGATCACCACGCCGTTGCCCACCACATTGACCGACTTTTCGTGGAAAATGCCCGAGGGGATGGTGTGCAGTACGTGTTTTATCCCGCCGAATTCCAGCGTGTGTCCGGCGTTGGGGCCGCCCTGGAAACGGGCGATGATGTCGTAGCCGGCCGTGAGCACGTCCACGATTTTTCCTTTGCCTTCGTCTCCCCATTGGAGACCCAGAAGAAGATCGATTGCCATGATATGCGATATGTGTTTAGCGTTGTTTCTTACAAGCCGTAAAGATAGGGCAAATAAGGTTTTCGCAGGCGGTTTTTTGCGCAAAAATCATTGTGGAGGTTCCGAGAAAATTCCGTACTTTTGAAAACTATTGCGAAAAAAGACAGAAAGAAGGATAATAGATTGAAATTATGGAAGATGGAGAAAAACTGATACCGATCAACATCGTCGATGAAATGAAGTCTTCATACATCGACTATTCGATGTCGGTGATCGTTTCCCGCGCACTTCCCGATGTGCGCGACGGGCTCAAGCCGGTGCACCGCCGCGTGCTTTTCGGTATGAACGAACTGGGCATCACGTCCACTTCGAGTTATAAGAAGTCGGCCCGTATCGTGGGTGAGGTGCTGGGTAAGTACCACCCGCACGGCGACAGCTCGGTCTATGACACGATGGTGCGCATGGCGCAAAACTGGTCGATGCGCTACATGCTGGTGGACGGGCAGGGTAACTTCGGTAGTGTGGACGGCGACTCGGCCGCCGCGATGCGTTATACCGAAGCCCGGCTGCGCAAGATCGCCGAAGACATGATGGTGGACATCGACAAGGATACGGTCGATATGGTGCCCAACTTCGACGATACGCTCAAGGAACCCTCGGTGCTGCCTACCCGCATTCCCAATTTGCTGGTCAACGGAGCGGCCGGCATCGCGGTCGGTATGGCCACCAACATGCCTCCGCACAACCTTTCGGAAACGGTAGATGCGATCAATGCCTATATCGACAATCCGGACATCACGGTGGACGAGTTGATGAACTATGTCAAGGCACCGGACTTCCCCACCGGCGGGATCATCTACGGGATCAGCGGCGTGCGCGAAGCCTACCGCACGGGACGCGGCCGGGTGGTGATCCGGGGCAAGGCTACCATCGAGGAGATCGACGGCAGACAGTGCATCGTGGTGAGCGAGATCCCTTACCAGGTGAACAAGTCCGAGATGATCAAGCGCACGGTGGACCTGATCAACGAAAAGAAGATCGAGGGGATCTCCTCGATCCGCGACGAGTCCGACCGCAGCGGGATGCGTATCGTCTATGTGGTCAAACGCGAAGCCGTGCCCAACGTGGTGCTCAATACGCTGTACAAGAACACGGCGTTGCAGTCGTCCTTCTCGGTCAACAACATCGCCCTGGTGGACGGCCGTCCGCGGCTGCTCAACCTGCTGGACCTGGTGCATTACTTTGTCGAACACCGCCACGATGTGGTTACCCGTCGCACGCAGTTCGAACTCAACAAGGCCGAGGAACGCGCCCATATCCTTCAGGGGCTCATCATTGCCTCGGACAATATCGACGAGGTGGTGCGGATCATCCGGGCGGCTTCCAATCCCGACGAAGCCCGCACCCGGCTCATGGAGCGTTTCTCCCTTTCCGAGATCCAGGCGCGCGCCATCGTCGAGATGCGTCTGCGCCAGCTTACCGGTCTGGAACAGGACAAACTCCGCGCCGAGTACGACGACATCCTCCGGCGTATCGAACGTTACAAGGCTCTGCTGGCCGACCGCAATCTCCGTATGGAACTGGTGCGGCAGGAGATGGAGGAAGTCAAGCAGAAATACGGCGATCCGCGCCGCAGCGAAATAGAATACGGTGCCGACGGCGACTTCTCGGTCGAGGATATGATCGCCGATGAGGAAGTGGTGGTTACCATTTCCCACGCGGGTTACATCAAGCGCACCCGTCTGGCCGAATACCGCCGCCAGTCGCGCGGAGGGGTCGGGCAGAAAGGCGTTTCCACCCGCGAGGAGGATTTTCTCGAACATCTGTTCATGGCGACCAACCATCAGTACATGCTGTTCTTTACCGAAAAGGGCAAGGTGTTCTGGATGCGGGTGTTCGAGATCCCGGAAGGTGCCAAGACGGCCAAGGGTCGCGCGATCCAAAACCTGATCAACATCGAACAGGACGACAAGGTGCGCGCCTACATCATGGTGGACAACCTCAAGGATCAGCAGTACATCGACAGCCATTACGTGGTGCTGGTTACCCGCGACGGCACGGTCAAGAAGACGTCCCTCGAAGCGTATTCCCGTCCCCGTACCAACGGGATCAATGCGATCAATGTGCGCGAAGGCGATATGCTGCTCGAAGCGCGCCTGACCACCGGATCGTCCAAGATCATGATCGCCACCCGCAAGGGCAAGGCCATACGTTTCGACGAGGAAAAACTCCGTCCGATGGGGCGCAATGCTACCGGTGTGCGCGGGGTAACACTCGACGGGGCGGACGACCGGGTGGTCGGGATGATCTGCGTGGACGACGTACAGTCCGACGTATTGGTAGTCTCCGAGAAGGGCTTCGGCAAGCGTTCGCAGTTCGACGAGTACCGCGAGACCAACCGGGGTGCCAAGGGCGTCAAGACGATCCATGTTACCGACAAGACGGGCGAGTTGGTGGCCATCGTGGATGTCAAGGGCGACGAAGACCTGATGATCATCACCCGCAACGGTCTGACCATTCGCATGGGCATCGATACCTTGCGCGTGATGGGACGGGCCACCCAAGGGGTGAAACTGATCAACCTGCGCGAAGGAGACGAGATCGCGGCGGTGGCCAAGGTCATTTCCGAAGACGAGCAGCAGGAAGATTCGACGGAAGGATCGCCGACAGAAACAGCCGGCGATGCGGCTTCGCTCCAGGCATCCTCTGAGGGACATAAAGAGTAAAAACCGACGAACCTGCGCAAAATTCATCCGGAAAATTTTGTCTTGCCAAGATAATTCTCGACTTTTGTGCAGCAGAGAAATAATGTCAAACTGAAAGATAAATCAAAAGCCAATAATCAATTATCATGAAACGTTTACTTCTTACTTCGGCTTTGATGTGCCTGGTCGCATCGGCCTATGCCCAGAAAACCGAACTGGACGCAGCCCAGAAAGCGTTCGACAAGGGAGATTACCAAACCGCCCTCACTCAGGCTCAAAAGGGTCAGCAGATGTTGGATGAGACTTCCAAACCCGACATGGTCGCCAAAGCAATGTATCTGGTCGGTCTTTCCAAACTTCAGCTCGCCGGCGACAACCGGGAGATGATCGATCAGGCGCTCGAAGAACTCAACGCCCTGGCCGAGTATGAGAAAGGACAAAACTTTTCGGCTCGCGACAATGCAACCAAAAAGACGGTATATTTCGACTCTCAGAAAGAATTGGACGACGCCATCGCTTCCGGCAAGTACAGCAAGCCGAAGGTGACCAAACGGATAGCTACCTACACTCCGCAGATGCACACCACGGTGGGTGAGTTCGGCAACGGATACTACCAGCAGAGTGTCAATGCGTTCAATTCGCGCGATTTCAAGAAAGCAGCCGAACTGTTCGAACTGACGTACGAAGCGCAGAAGGTATTTGCGCCCAAGGCCGATACCGCCCTGCTGAACAACGCAGCCATCTCTTTGCTGCAAGCCAGAGATTATGCCGGTGCCAAGGAACTTTACAAACGTCTGATCGACATGGATTACACCGGTATCGAGACCATTTACGAGGCTACCGATGCCCTGACCGGTGAGCGCCGTGTTTACAACTCGAAGGAGGACATGGACATGCAGGTAAAACTCAAACTCGCATCCGATCCCGAAGTTCGGGTCGAGGAAGACAAGCAGCCCGGTATTTATCTGCTGCTTATCCAGTTGTGCTATCAGGACGAAGAGTACGATCAGGCTCTCGAATATTGCCAGAAGGCATTGAAGAAGTATCCCAAGGACAAGGATATCTTCTTGCTCGAAGGACAGATCCAGTATCAGAAAGGTGATTTGGACAAATTCCTGGAAAACCTGCTCAATGCTGAAAAGGTATTTGAAGGCGATGCCGAAATCTTCTACAACATCGGTTTTATTTATGGAGAAAAGGGCGACGAAGCCAAGTCGATCGAATACTACAAGAAAGCCATCGAAGTGGATCCCAAGTATGTCAATGCGTATGTCAACTTGGCTTCTACCATGTTGAACGGCGAGCAGCGCATCAATGAAGAGATCGACAAGCTGCCTCTCTCGCTCAATGCCGAGCAGAAGAAACAGTACGACGAGCTGGTCGCTCAGAAAAAGGCGCTGTACAAGGAAGTGGTCGATCTACTGGAAGGTGCACACAAGGTATTGCCCGATGAGTTGAACATCGTTCGCATCCTGCGCAGCGTATATACCGCATTGGACGATCAGGAAAATGTTAAAAAGTACGAAGCTCTCGAGCAACAGATGATGGGCATGTGATCCTTGTCAAAGGATCGAAAAACGCGGCGGAGCTTCCGCCGCGTTTTTCGTATGCAGACTCTTTGAGAAAAATCGCGAAAACGAACTACGGAAAACGATGAACAATAAGATCGAACAAATCTACCGGATCCTGGTTGAAAACGGTTTTCGGGTAACGACCGACACGCGGAAGATCGCCCCGGGCGATGTGTTTTTTGCCCTCAAGGGTGAAAATTTCGATGGAAACGATTTCGTTCCCTCCGCCCTGCAGGCAGGAGCCGCCGGAGTAGTTACCGACGATCCCCATCGTTATGCGGATACTGAACAAGTGATCGTCGTGGAGGATGTCCTCACCGCCCTTCAGCAGACCGCAACCCTGCACCGGATGAAGATGGGCATCCCGGTTTTGTGCCTGACCGGCAGCAACGGCAAGACCACGACCAAGGAGCTCCTGCGCCGGGTGCTTGCCTGCCGGTTTGAAGTGTGTGCCACGCAAGGTAACCTGAACAACCACATCGGCGTTCCCCTCACGCTGCTCTCGCTGCGCCCCGGCCATCAGTTTGCCGTAGTGGAAATGGGGGCTTCCCATCCGCACGAGATCCGCGATCTGTGCGCCATTGCCCGTCCGGATTATGGCTACATCACCAATTTCGGCCGCGCGCACCTGGAGGGGTTCGGTGGGGTGGAGGGCGTGATCCGGACCAAGTCCGAACTGTACGATTTTCTGCGGGAAAACGACGGGCTGGCCTTTGTCCGGGCGGACGATCCGTTGCAGATGCAGCGCAGCGAGGGTATCCGCCGCTATACCTTCTCTTCGCAGGGCCGTCCGGCCGATGTAGCCATCGAGATGCTCTCGTCGCTTCCGAGGGTAACGGGGCGTTTCTCCTCTGCGGAGTTTGCCACTGCTTTGAGCGGGGAGTACAATTTTACCAATGCCTGTGCAGCCATTGCCGTAGGACTGTATTTCGGGGTCGCTCCGCAGGACATCGCTCGGGCCCTTGCTTCGTACATACCGGACAACAACCGTTCGCAGTGGATGGAGCGCGGAGCGGATGTCCTCATGATGGATGCCTACAATGCCAATCCGAGCAGCATGGAGCTTTCGCTCGAAAACTTTGCCCGTACCGATACGGGCGCTCGGGAAAAGATCGCCGTGCTGGGCGATATGTTCGAACTGGGTACGTATGCCCGCCAGGAGCATCTCCGGATCGCTTCTTTGGCGGCTGCTTTGCCTTTCGAAAGGGTGTACCTGGTGGGGGAAAATTTCTCCCGGGCGGTTTCTCCTTCGGGAAAGACTTCCGTTTTCCGCACTTTCGACGAGTTTGCCTCGGCATTTGAAAAGCCTTCCGTTTCGGCGGCCTATTTGGTCAAAGGTTCGCGCGGGATGCGGATGGAACGATTTCTGGATTTGTTGTAGAACTGGGGGGGGGAAGGATCATGTGGAAGTTTTATGCTGTTCTTTCGGCTTTTTTCGCGGCCTTGACTGCGATCTTTGCCAAGATGGGGGTCAAAGGAGTGGATTCCAATCTGGCAACGGCGATACGGACTACCGTTATTTTGTTCATTGCCTGGGGGGTTGTTCTGTTATGGGGCCGTGAGGAATCTATTCGGGAACTTTCCCGTCGGGCGATCCTTTTTTTGGTGCTTTCGGGTGTGACGACGGGACTTTCCTGGCTGTTTTATTTCAAAGCGTTGCAGTCGGGACCCGTGTCGAAGGTGGCTCCTGTCGATAAGTTGTCGGTGGCCATGGCCATGCTTCTGGCTTTTTTCCTCCTGCGGGAAACGCCCGATGTGAAGACCATCGTGGGGGGATTGCTCATTGTCGCTGGTTCGGTAGTGATCCTTTTCTGAACGAGGGGCATAGGGCGGGCAAGCGAAAGGGCCGGAGCTGAAAGCTCCGG
>DCEW01000054.1 GCA_002314265.1 Flavobacteriales bacterium UBA1820 | reverse complement strand
AAAGGCCGCCCGCCTGCCCGCCTCAACGCCTTCCTACCTTCCGTACCCTGCAAACAGATAAAAAGAACCCCGGCCTTGCGGCCGGGGTTTCGCGCTTAAAATAAAACACACACGTTCATAAAACGATGCTCAGTGAGCAAAGAGAAGTTCACGGTATTTCACCAGCGGCCAAACCTCATCGTCGATGTGTATCTCGAGTTTATCGCAGTGGTAGCGCAGCTTGTCGAAATATTTGTCTTTGACATTGACCGCATATTCACGCGCCTTGGTGCGCACGTCGGCGATCTTGTTGATCCGCCGCCGCTCGTCGATCATCTCGTCCACCAGTTCCTTGATGATCACGATATGGTCGGAGATCGTCTTGATGAGCTCCACCTGCGAATGAGCGTGCGCCATGTATTCCTCGCCGAAGATCTCGCGCATACCCCGCACGTTTTCCAACAGGCGGTTCTGGTAAGCGATGGCCGTCGGAATGATGTGGTTGCGGGCAATATCGCCCATCACGCGGGCCTCGATCTGGATCGTCTTCTGATATTTTTCGAGTTCGATCTCGTAACGAGCCTCCACTTCGGACTTTTTCATCACGCCCGTCTCGGCAAACAAACGCTCGGTCTCCTCGCTCACCAGCACGTCGAGTGCCTCGGGGGTAGTTCTGAGGTTGGACAAGCCCCGTTTTTCCGCCTCGCGGACCCAATCGTCGGAATATCCGTCTCCCTCGAAGAGAATGCGGGACGAAGCCTTGATGTAGTCGCGCAGCACGTTGAAGATCGCATCGTCCTTCTTGATGCCCTTCTCGATCATCGCATCCACCTCGGTCTTGAACTTTTTGAGTTGCGAAGCCATGATGGTATTCATCACCGTCATCGGCACCGCGCAGTTGATGGACGAACCCGGGGCACGGAACTCGAACTTGTTGCCCGTAAAAGCGAACGGCGAAGTACGGTTGCGGTCGGTATTGTCCAGCAGGATCTCGGGAATCTTGCCCACCACGTTCAGTTTGAGTTCGGTCTTTTCCTCGGGCGAAAGTTTCCCGGAGGACACCTGCTCCAGTTCGGACAACACGGACGAGAGCTGCGAACCGATGAAGATCGAGATGATGGCCGGCGGTGCTTCGTTCGCCCCCAAACGATGGTCGTTGGAAGCCGAAGCAATGCAAGCCCTCAACAAGTCCGCATGATCGTGTACCGCCTTGATCGCATTGACAAAGAAGGTGAGGAACTGCAGGTTGCTCTTAGGAGTCTTTCCGGGCGAAAGCAGATTGACCCCCGTATTGGTCGCCAAGGACCAGTTGTTGTGTTTTCCCGAACCGTTGATGCCCTCGAAAGGCTTTTCGTGGAACAGGACCTTGAAGTTGTGCTTCTCGCTCACCCGCTGCATCGCCTCCATCAGCATCATGTTGTGATCGACGGCTATGTTGGCCTCCTCGTAAATGGGAGCTATCTCGAATTGGTTGAGTGCCACCTCATTGTGTCGAGTTTTCACCGGGATACCCAGTTTCATGCACTCCTGTTCCACATCGCGCAGATACTCCAGCACCCGGGAAGGGATCGCCCCGAAATAGTGATCCTCCATCTGCTGCCCTTTGGCCGGTTCCTGCCCGAAGAGCGTACGTCCGGTCAGCACCAGATCGGGACGAGCATCGTACAGCGCCGTATCCACCAGAAAATATTCCTGTTCGGCACCGAGGGTCGAAACCACCTTGGTAATATTCTTGTCAAAATACTGGCAAACCGCCGTCGCAGCGGCATCCACTGCCGAGATCGAACGCAGCAGCGGCGTCTTGTTGTCCAGAGCCTCGCCCGTATAGGCCACGAACACCGTCGGGATGCACAAGGTCGTCCCTACGACAAAAGCCGGAGAGGTCGGATCCCATGCCGTGTATCCGCGCGCCTCGAAGGTATTGCGCAGCCCTCCGTTGGGGAAAGACGAGGCATCGGGTTCCTGCTGGATGAGTTGTGCTCCATCGAAGCGCTCCATGGCCCGTCCGCCGGCAATCGGTTCAAAGAACGCATCGTGCTTCTCGGCCGAAGCGCCCGTGAGAGGCTGGAACCAATGCGAGTAGTGTGTTGCGCCGTGGTCGATGGCCCACTGCTTCATCCCCGAAGCCACTTGCTTGGCATTTTCCCGATTGATCCGCACGCCGCTCTCGATGGCAGCCATTACCGCCTTGAAAGCATCTTTGGACAAATACTGGCGCATCGCATCTTCGTTAAACACATTTTTCCCGAAGATCTCCGAATAACGCCCCGATTCGATTTCCGGAGCCACCGGCCGGTGTTTCTCGCACTCCCGGACCGCATTGATTCTGAATTCTGCCATAATGATTGAATGTCGTATGTTTTGTTTTGTCGAGGCAAAGATACAGCATCAATACGAAAAAATCCAAGAATACCCCCCTAAAAAATAGGGGGTGTTCTTGGATTTTTATTCATTTTTCAAATCATACCCCTTGAAAATACTACATCGAATAAAAATTTTCCTCATTTTTCACCCTGGATGAAAAATAAATCATCCCGACGTTCACACTGTAAAGGGCCGAAATGGCAAAGTGCAACACCAACGCCGCCAACACCGCCACCATGCCCAAGTATACCCCCCCGGCCGAAAAGGTGTCGTCCCCCACCAGCGAAGTGAACATCCCGGGCAGAACCCCCAGGATCGCTGTTACGAGGTACATCAGTCCATTGGAAAGGATATTTTGCCAAAACGACTGCCGAAACGCTTTCCAGGCCAGGTCGATCGCCCCGAAAAAGTCCGGACGCTCCTGGTCGAGATAAGCATAAAGAACAAGCATCGACAGCATCAGGATCGCCAGCAATATAAAAGGTATCGCCGCAATCCCCACCACCGAAAGCACCAGCAGGATCATCACCGGGATACACACCACCGCCACCAGGATCATCAAGAGCAGCATGGCCAGGAAATAGATCACCAGCCGCCCGGCACGCGAGCAGAGGAAAGCGACGATCCGGGAAAACGCCGGCACACGCCCCTCATCCCGGCACAGGATCATGTAAACCGGAGTATAGGCTACGAAGATCGCTCCCCCCACCAGCAGCAACAAACCGCAAAGCACCATCAACGCCATCTCCCACCAGGCCAAACCCGGATGCCAGTTCATCCCCATGCCCAGTTCGTCCCAATCCCACCAACCGATCGTCCCGTGCATCTTGTACAGGAAATCCACGTCTGCGTACCCGCTCGAAAAAGCTACGTAAGCCATCACCGCCACTACCAACAGGTACAGGAAGTTCACGCGCAGCATTGTCGGGAAAAAATGCCGGGCCGTTTCCCCTACAAATCCGAATGTATCCCCCAAAAGAGCCTCGAAGTTCCGTTTTTGTTCCAGTTTCATTTCTCGTACGTTTTAATGTTCGTTTCTGTCCCATTAGACGCCTCCCTGCAGCAAAAGGTTACACCCCCTTCCCTTCTTTTCCTTTTCCGGGGTGCACTCCCCGCACGTTCCTATTTAACCCTTCGTTAAGAGAAAAACAACACCCCGGGGCGAGAATATCCCGCAGGGATTGATTAACTTTGCACGAATCGCAAACACCGAAAAAATAACCAAAAAAACTGATATAACATGCCCGGATACGAAGCTTTCGACCAATCGGAAAAAAAGGAAGTAATGGATGTCATGGAAACCGGCATCCTGATGCGTTACGGATTTGAGAACCAGCGCGGCGGAGTCAACAAGACCCTCGAAATGGAAAAAGCCCTGTGCGAAAAACTCGGCACCCGCCATGCCCAGCTCACCCCCAGCGGCACCACCGCCGTATCGACGGCCCTGGCCGTATGCGGGATCGGCGCCGGCGACGAAGTGATCATGCCCACCTTTACCTTCGTGGCCTCCTTCGAGTCCATCCTCGCCCTGGGTGCCATTCCCATCCTGGTGGACATCGATGACACCCTCACCCTCGACCCGGCGGCCGTAGAGCGCGCCATCACCCCCCGCACCAAAGCCATCATGCCCGTACACATGTGCGGCGCGCAGGCCCACCTCGACGAACTGATGGCCATTTGCCGCAAACACAACCTGATCCTCATCGAGGATGCCTGCCAGGCTACCGGAGCCACCTACCACGGAAAAGCCGTAGGGACTTTCGGCCGCATGGGCTGCTTCTCCTTCGATTTCGCCAAAGTCATCACCATGGGCGAAGGCGGTGCCGTGGTAACCGACGACGACCTGCTGGCCAAAAAAGCGGACGGATACGTCGATCACGGACACGACCACGTAGGCTCCGACCGCGGAGCGGAAAGCCATCCCTTCATGGGCATGAACTACCGCGTGAATGAACTGGCCTCGGCCATCGGCTTGGCGCAGCTGCGCAAACTGGACAGCATCGTCGCCCGCCAGAAACAGACCAAGAAATACATCAAGGACGCCCTGGCTGCGGAATTCCCCCGCTTGTCCTTCCGCCGGGTACTCGATCCGGAAGGCGACATTGCCACGTTCCTGTCCTTCTCGCTCGAGACGCTCGAACAGGCCGAAGCAGCCACCCGCGCTTTGGTAGAAAACGGCGTAGGCGGCGTATTCCACTACTACAACAACAACTGGCACTACATCCGCCGTTGGAACCACCTCAAGGAGCGCGCCACCTTGTACCGCCTGTCCCAGGAAGTGCTCGACGGCATGCCGGACTACGCCACCAAGACCTTCCCCCAGTCGGATGCGATCATCAGCCGGAACATTTCCACCTCCATCAACCTCTCCTGGAGCGACGACCAGGTGAAAGCCCGTACCGAAGCCATGATCCGCGCCCTGCGTACCGTATTCTGATCCCCAAACCTCAAAAAAGAAAACCACATGAACAAACCCCTGTTGATCGCCCTGGCCGCCCTGCTGGCAGGAAACGTCCAGGCGCAAAACAACCCGAGTTACAAAGTCGAAGTCTGCTTCGAGGACACCCAGGCAGGCGGGAAATACGTATTCCGTTCGAGCGACCTGACGGACAACTTTTCCGATACCCTCACCTTGAAAAAGGACGGGGAAAAGGTCGTCTTCAAAAAGGAATACACCGAACCGTTCACCCTCACCCTCTCGTACATCGCCCCGGGCGAACAGCGCGCCGGCGTCGCAGGCAATGCCTTTTTCATCGATGGGCCCCTGACCATCCGCATCTCGGGCACGCAGGCAGCGATGCTGCCGGTCGCTTCGGTCGAAGGCGGCGTGCAGGACGACCCCATCCTTCAGCAGATCCAGCCCATCAACGCCGCCATGTATACCGCGTTTCTGGACTATCAGAAGCTCGCGCGCACTCCGGACGCCTCCAAAGCGGAAGTCGATTCGCTCGTGGGCGTACTGAACCAGTTGACCCGTCAGATGCAGGAACTCCAGCGGCAGTACATCGCCGCCCGTCCGCAAAGCATCTATTCGGCCGCCCTGCTCTCCGGGATGCTGCGTGAAGACCCCTCGGTACTTGTCCCGCTGTTCGAAGCCTTCGCTCCGGCCGTCAAGGAATCCCGCTACGGAAAAGCCATCGCCGACCGCTTGGCCGTCATCCAGGCCATCCAGCCCGGACGCCCCGCCCCGGATTTCACCCTGACGGACATCGACGGAAAGACCCTCCGCCTGTCCGACTTCCGCGGCAAGTGGGTGCTGCTGGACTTCTGGGGCTCGTGGTGCATCTGGTGCCGCAAGGGCAATCCCGCCCTGGTGGAACTTTACCAAAAATACGGCGGCAAGGACTTCGAGATCATCGGTCTGGCGGCCCGCGACCGGGAGGACAACTGGAAGAAAGCCATCGCCGAGGATGGCCTTACCTGGCGGCACGCCAACCTGGCCTTGAACGAAGGCGGAAACGATCTCCCTGCACAGTACAACGTATCGGGTTTCCCCACCAAGATCCTGATCGACCCCGAAGGAAACATCTCGGTCATCTCGGTAGGCTACCACGAAACGGACGATCCGGCAGCTGTAAAGCTCATCGACGCCCTGGGCGAGACGTACGTGCAGTAACCCAATCCCACCGTATCACGCTAAACAAATCATTCTGACAACCACGGCTTCGGCCATTTTTATCCAACCCATGAAAAAACACACCAAAACCCTGCTGGCACTCGCGGCAACCCTGCTGCTTGTCGCCGCCTGCCAGTCCTTCCCCCCGAAGGGCAACTGGGGCGTAGAAACCACCGTCGAAGGTTCAAAGACCGGAGACACCCTGCGTTTCCACTATCTGAAAGCCTCCGCCGGACAGAACATCCTGGCCGACACCCTGATCCTGCTCACCGAGGAAAACCAAAAAGTCCGCCTGGCTGCTCCCTTCGTCGAAGCCTCGGCCATCGGCGTGGAGTACGCCTCGCGCGATGCCCTCGTCGAGCCTTTCTACATCGAACTCTTTGTCAACCGCGCCGGGGAGTGCATTCGCCTCTCCACGCAGGCCAACGACTACACCCACATACAGACCACCGGCGGGATGTACGACCAGCCCGACTACGACTCCATCCGCATCCTGATGGACGACTTTTACACCCTGCGCACCGAGTACATCCAGGCGCTGCAAGCCTCCGACACCCTGGCGCTAATGGATCTCTCGAAACGCATGGGCGAATTGCAACAGGACTACCTGAAAGCCTCGCAGAATTACATCAAGAACAACCCCTCGCAAGGTTTCTCGGCCTATCTGCTCCTCGGACTGCAATCGGTACTGCCGGCCGACTCCATCCGTGCGCTTTTCGAAACGCTCGACCCGCAGGTGCGCAACACCACCTATGGTCGCAACCTCTCCGAACAGCAATCCGCCCTCCAAGCCAGCCAAAACATCCGGGAAGGTGCCCAAGCCCCCGACTTCACGGCAACCGACCTTGAAGGAAAGACTTTCAGCCTCTCCGACTACCGCGGCCAGTGGGTTTTGGTCGATTTCTGGGGCTCATGGTGCGGACCCTGCCGGCAGGGCAACCCCTCGCTGGTAAAACTCTACGCCCAATACAAAGGAAAGGGCTTTGAGATCATCGGCCTGGCCGTAAACGACAAGGAGGAAAACCTTCGCGCCGCCATAGCCAAAGACGGCATCACCTGGCGCAACGTCGATCTGTCGCAGGACAAGAACAACCCGACGCTTCCCACGCTCTACAACCTGCAAGGCGTCCCGACCAAACTGCTCATCGATCCCGAAGGCCACATCGAGATGATCGAGATCGGATACGACCCGAACGACGATCCGCTGCCTTCCCGTCTGAAAGAGATTTTTAGATAATCCTCCTTTCGGGTAGAGCCAACCCAAGACACCAAAAAAGGCAGGCGAAAAACGCCTGCCTTTTTTGCGCCCGATCCCGAGTTTTGTCGTACCTTTAGGGTGCTTTTACGCAAAGAGGAAAAAGACCTTATGAAAATCATCGCCATGATCCCGGCGCGGTACGATTCGTCGCGCTTCGAGGGCAAAATGCTGGCCGACCTGTGCGGCAAACCGGTCATCGCCCGTACCTACGACGCGGCCGTTGCCACCGGACTTTTCGACCAAGTATACGTAGTAACCGACCACGACGGCATCGAACAAGCCGTCAAGGCCAACGGCGGACAGGTGCTCCGCAGCCACAAACACCATGAAACCGGCTCCGACCGCATCGCGGAAGCCGTCGAAGGCATCGACTGCGACATCGTGGTCAATGTCCAGGGCGACGAACCCTTCGTCACCCGCGAGCCCCTGGAAAAACTCATCGGAGTCTTCTCCGGCCCGGACGCCCAACGGATCGACCTGGCCTCGATGGTACAGGAACTCAAACAACCGGAACTGATCGCCGACCCCAATTACGTGAAGGTCGTGATGGACCACCGGAACTTTGCCATGTACCTCTCCCGCTCGCCCATCCCCTACCTGCGCGACAAGGACTCCGGAGCACGCTACTACGAACACGTGGGCGTGTATGCCTTCCGCCGCCAGTCGCTGTTGGACTTCGCCAAAAACGCCCCCCGGCAAAACGAGCGGGCCGAAAAGATCGAATGCATCCGTTACCTCGAATACGGCCTGCACATCAAGATGGTCGAGGCGCCGTTCGTCAGCCTGGAGATCGACACCCCGCAGGACTTGAAGGCCGCCTGCGCGCTGTTCCGGAAACTGCACGGGTGATTTTTTCACGCAAAAAAGAAAGAAAACAAAACACAAAAAAAAAACGATAAAGTCATGAAATTCAAAAACTTTCCCCAGGTATCGCGCGTGTGCTTCGGCCGCGGCAGCTTGGACCAGGTAAGCGAACTGCTCGAACCCCACCGCAAGGGCGATGCACCGTTCATCTTCTTCATCGACAATTTCTTCAACGGAAAAACGGAATTCACCTCCCGTTTTCCGCTCAAGGGCCGCGACGAGATCGTTTTCGTGGATGTCAACCCCCACGAACCTTCCACTTGGCAGGTGGACGAACTGCGCGACTACCTCAAGAACAAATTCGGCGAAGTATCGGGCGTGATCGGCGTCGGTGGTGGCGCTACGATGGATATTTCCAAAGCCGTAGCCCTGATGATGACCAACCCCGGTTCCTCGGCCGACTACCAAGGCTGGGATCTGATCAAAGTACCCGGCATCTTCCACATGGCCATCCCCACCCTTTCGGGCACGGGAGCCGAAGTATCCCGTACAGCCGTACTTATCGGACCGGAAAAGAAACTCGGCCTCAACTCGGACTACACGCCTTTCGACCAGGTACTGCTCGATCCGTCGCTGATCCACGATGTGCCCAAAAACCAGCGTTTCTTCACCGGGATGGACAACTATATCCACTGCGTGGAATCGCTCAACGGTTCGTACCTGAACGCCTTCTCGAAAGCCTACGGAGAAAAGGCACAGGAGATGTGCCTGAACGCCTTCCTGCGTACCGACACTTGGACTGAAAAATGCGACGAAGACCTGATGATGGCTTCCTGGATGGGCGGCATGAGCATTGCCTACTCCCAAGTGGGAGCGGCTCACGCCTTGAGCTATGGTCTGGCGGTTGTCTATGGCGTACGCCACGGCGAAGGCTGCTGCATCGCCTTCAACCAACTGGAAGACATCTACCCCGAAGGAGTAGCCAACTTCCACAAGATGCTGGACAAGTGGCAGATCGACCTTCCGCGCGGAGTGTGCAAGAACGCTACCGAAGAGCAGATGAACCTCATGATCAAGGTTTCCTCGGGCATGGTGCCGCTGTGGGAGAACTGCCTGGGCAAGGATTGGCAGAAGATCATGACTCCCGAGCGGATGCGCGAACTCTACTCCAAGATGTAATCATCCTCCGCGAGCGAGCGAGCAAAAGGGGCGGGGCCAAAGGCCCCGTCCCTTTTGCTCGCTCGCAACCGCTTCGGAATTTTTCCACTTTCGCAGAAACCGAAAACGACAAACGGGCTTTTTTTCAAAGACAAGGCGACAAACGGGGGATTTTTTGAGCATTTTGTTTTGCCAAATGGGAAAATGCGCCTATATTTGCACACGCGTAAAACGCATGAGCAAGCCCTCACACCGCCCTGCGGCGGACATTTGAGACAATCCGGTGAGATGGGTGAGTGGCTGAAACC
>DCEW01000044.1:4210-20873 GCA_002314265.1 Flavobacteriales bacterium UBA1820 | reverse complement strand
CGCAGCGCTTTTTTTACAGGAGGGATTTTACCTTTATTTCTCGTCGGCTCCTTCCGCACTTTCACCCCGGAAACGCTCCAAAAGGCGTTTGGCCGCCGTGATGGCGGGCAGCTTGCCGCTTTCGACCTGATGCTGGGTAAAGTCCAACACCTCGCTCACGGCAGGTGCATGCAGAAAATCGTATTTCAGGTAGTAGTCGATGATCTCGTTCATCCATGCGATGTTCTGTTCCATGCGTTTGGCCTGGAAATACCCCGTCTGGCACATCAGCTCATGATGGCGGACGATCACGTCCCAGACGGCATCCAAACCGCGCTGTTCCACGGAAGAACAGGTGAGTACCTCGGGTTCCCAACCCGAATCCTGCGCCGGGAACAAACGCATCGCATTGGCGTACTCCCGGGCCGCCATTTGACTCATGGTAACATTGTCGCCGTCGGCCTTGGTGATCACCAGTGCATCGGCCATCTCCATGATGCCCTTCTTGATACCCTGGAGCTCGTCGCCCGCTCCGGCCAGCATCAGCAGCAGGAAAAAGTCGGCGATCTCGGCCACCGTCGTTTCGCTCTGCCCTACCCCGACCGTTTCGATCAGGATCACTTCGTAACCGGCCGCTTCGCACAACAACATCGTCTCGCGCGTCTTGTTGTTCACCCCGCCCAAAGTAGCTCCGGAAGCCGAGGGACGGATGTAGGCCATCGGGTCGTTGGCCAGGGATTCCATGCGGGTCTTGTCGCCCAGGATAGAACCTTTGGAACGTTGGGAAGAGGGGTCGATGGTCAGCACGGCCAACTTCTTGCCCATGCCGGTAATCAGTTTGCCGAACGATTCGATAAAAGTCGATTTGCCCACGCCCGGCACGCCGGTGATGCCCACGCGCAGGCTGTTGCCGGTGTGGGGAAGGATGATCTCCAGCACCTTTTCGGCCAGGGCGACATCGGAAGGCAATTTGCTCTCGATCAGCGTAATGGCTCTTGAAAGCATGATGCGGTCTCCCGCGAGGATCGCCTGGGCGTATTCTTGGGGAGAGAAACGTTTTCTCGGTGTGTAGGTTAGAGGCATTTGAGGAAAAACTTTGTTGAAAATTTTAGCGCAAATATCGCGATTTATACACAATAAATACCGAAATTTGCCAGGTAAAAATTTTGGACAAGAACAAAACACCTTAAAAATCAACTTCATAAACTTTTAAATCATGAAAGTAGATCATATCGAACACATCGGTATCGCAGTGAGCAACCTCGAGGAGGCCATCAAGTTTTACGAAGAAGCCCTGGGGCTGAAGTGCTACGCCATCGAAGAGGTAGCCGAACAGAAAGTCCGCACCGCTTTCTTCAAGGTAGGTCAGACCAAGATCGAATTGCTGGAATCCACCGCTCCGGACGGCCCGATCGGCAAATTCATCGAGAAGAAAGGCCAGGGCATCCAACACATGGCCTTTGCCGTGAAAGACCTGCCTGCCCAGCTCAAAGATGCCGAAGAGAAAGGCGTTATGCTCATCGACAAGACTCCCCGCCATGGTGCGGAAGGCCTCAACATCGCATTCCTGCATCCCAAGTCCACTTTCGGCGTGCTGACCGAACTGTGTGAAAACCCCAACGAAGGTTCCTGCGGCTGCAAATCCTGCGACTGCGAATAATTTCCGGAATTTTTACCGAAGATAGCTCTCACACGAAAAAAGAAACACAATCCATACTGTTATGTCTGAAATCACCGCAAAAATCCGCGAGCTCGTCGAGAAAAGGGACGTAGCTTACCTGGGCGGAGGGGAAAAGCGTATCGCTTCCCAGCACAACAAAAACAAACTGACGGCCCGCGAACGCATCGACCTGCTGTTGGACGAAGGTTCCTTCGAGGAATTCGACATGTTCGTCACGCACCGCACCACCGCCTTCGGCATGGACAAACAAAAATACTACGGCGACGGCGTGGTAACCGGTCGCGGTACGGTGGATGGCCGCGTGGTGTATGTCGCTGCGCAGGACTTCACCGTATTCGGCGGTAGCCTTTCGGAAACGTTTGCCCTGAAGATCTGCAAGATCATGGATCAGGCCATGCTGGTAGGCGCTCCGGTGATCGCCCTGAACGACTCGGGCGGCGCCCGCATCCAGGAAGGCGTTCGTTCCCTGGCCGGTTTCGCCGAGATTTTCCAGCGCAACATCCTGGCGTCCGGTGTCATTCCGCAGATCTCCGGTATCTTCGGCCCGTGCGCCGGAGGGTCGGTATATTCCCCGGCACTGACGGACTTCATCCTGATGACGGAATCCACCTCGTACATGTTCCTCACCGGTCCGACAGTAGTCAAATCGGTAACGGGCGAGGACATCACCACCGAGAAACTGGGCGGAGCCAGCGTACACGCCACCAAATCGGGTGTAACGCACTTCGTGGCCAAGGACGACCAGGAAGGCATCCTGCTGATCCGCAAACTGCTGAGCTATCTGCCGTCCAACAACCTGGAGGAAGCTCCCATCATCTCGTGCAACGACCCGATCGACCGTCTGGAAGATTCGCTCAACGACATCATCCCCGACGACCCCAACAAACCGTACGACATGATGGAGGTCATCAAGGCCATCGTGGACAACGGCGAACTGCTGGAAGTTCACTCCAGCTATGCCAAGAGCATCATCGTGGGCTTTGCCCGCTTCAACGGACGTCCGGTGGGCATCGTGGCCAACCAGCCGAAGTTCCTGGCCGGCGTATTGGACATCAACTCTTCGCGCAAGGCGGCTCGTTTCGTACGTTTCTGCGACGCGTTCAACATTCCGTTGGTCGTACTGGTGGACGTTCCCGGCTTCCTGCCTGGCTCGGGTCAGGAGTACGGAGGGGTGATCGTACACGGAGCCAAACTGCTCTACGCATTCGGTGAAGCTACCGTGCCCAAGGTAACCGTTACCCTGCGCAAATCCTACGGCGGTGCACACTGCGTGATGAGCCCCAAACAGCTGCGTGGCGACATGAACTACGCATGGCCTTCGGCCGAGATCGCTGTGATGGGTGCCAAGGGTGCAGTAGGCATTCTCAATGGAGGCGACCTCAAGAAGATGGAAGATCCCGAGGCGAAAGCCAAATTCATCCAGGAAAAGGAGGACGAATACACCAAGGAATTCGCCAACCCGTACCAGGCTGCTTCGCTGGGCTACATCGACGACGTGATCATCCCGAAGAACACCCGTTTCCGCATCATCCGCGCCCTGGAGGCTCTGGCCAACAAGAAACAGTTGAACCCTGCCAAGAAACACGGCAACATTCCTTTGTAAACCATGGTGAACATGACGAATTTCCTGCTTTCAGCATCGGCCGAAATGCCGGCCAACGGAGATACTGCGTTCATTATCGGTGTAGGCGGATCGGTTCTGGTCATCCTGATCATGGCCGTCATCGCTGTGATATTCATCCTGCTGTTCCGCTACATGTCCAAGGGACTGCGCATGAAGAAAACGGTCAACAAGGAGGCCGCCGATGCGCCCGTTCCTCTGAAAGGCAAACTGCCGGCCAATACGGTAGCCGCCATCTCGGCAGCCATCTATCGGTACATGGAGGATTCGATGGCCGAGGAGAATACCATCATCACCATCGACCGCGCAGCCAAGATCTACTCCCCGTGGAGCTCCAAGATCTATGCAACCCATGCGCGCATTTTCAAATCCAGGCGATGAGCCGTTCACGGATTGTTCCAATCGATAAATCACGCAAACAATGAAATCATACAAATTCAAGATCAACAACAGCGACTTTACGGTGGACATTACCGGCGCTGAAGACAACATCATCGAACTCGAAGTAAACGGCACTCCGTTCAAGGTGGAAATGGAGAAAGCGGTCAAAGCCGCTCCCAAGACGCCCAAGGTGGTCAATGCTCCCGTAGCTCAGAACGCCAAGACACAGCCGGTAAGCTCCTCGGCCGTATCCAAGGTAGAAGCTCCCCTGCCGGGCGTGATCCTCTCGGTCAACGTCAAGGAAGGCGACACGGTAAAATCCGGCGATACGCTGATGGTCATGGAAGCCATGAAGATGGAAAACGCCATCATGGCCGAAGTGGGCGGCGTGGTAAAAGCAGTGAAAGTAAAACCGCAGGACTCCGTACTTCAGGGAGACATCCTGGTAGAAATCGCGTAAGAACATGAGACGTTTTCTGATCGTACTGATCACTCTGGCGACTTTCGGACTGGTATCGGCCCTGGCCGAGGGAACGTTTGTTCCCGAGGCAGCCGCTTCCAGCGGAAACATCTTCTACGAAACGCTGGACGGACTTCAGAACTTCCTGAAATCCACCTCGTTCGCCAACATCGACTACCGAAACCTCATCATGATCGTCATCGGCTTTGCCTACATCATGCTGGCCATCTTCTGGGGATTCGAACCCCTGCTGCTGGTTCCCATCGGTTTCGGTGTAATCCTGGGCAACATTCCCGGAGCGGAACACATCGGCGTGTACGCGCAGGAAGAAGGCTCGGTGATGTACTACCTGTACCAAGGTGTCAAACTGGGCATTTACCCGCCGCTGGTCTTCCTGGGCATCGGCGCGATGACCGACTTCTCCAACCTGATCGCCAACCCCAAACTGATGCTTTTGGGAGCCGCCGCTCAGATCGGTATCTTCGGGACTTTCGCAGCCGCCATCGCCCTGGGCTTTGATGCCAAGGAAGCCGGCTCGATCGCCATCATCGGCGGTGCGGACGGCCCGACAGCCATCTACGTAACCAGCATCCTCAACCCGGACTACATGGGTGCCATCGCCATTGCCGCCTACTCGTACATGGCCTTGGTTCCGGTGATCCAACCTCCGCTGATGCGCCTGCTGGTTCCCAAGCACGAACGCGCCATCCGCATGAAACCGGCTCGTATCGTAACCCAGAAGGAGAAGATCATGTTCCCCATCATCGGCTTTATTCTGTGCGCTTTCGTAGCACCGGATGCCATTCCGCTGCTGGGCACCCTGTTCCTGGGTAACCTGCTGAAGGAGTCGGGCGTAACCAAACGCCTGGCCGACACGGCAGCCAACTCGATGAACAGCATCGTGGTCGTTATCCTGGGACTGACGGTGGGTGCTTCCACGCAGGCTTCGGTATTCCTGACCGAGAAATCCCTGAAGATCTTCTTCCTGGGAGTGGTAGCCTTCGCGATCGCTACGGCCGCTGGACTGCTCTTCGCCCGCTTGATGAACCTGTTCCTCAAGAAAGAGAACAAGATCAACCCGCTCATCGGTTCGGCCGGTGTATCGGCTGTGCCGATGGCTGCCCGCGTATCGGAAATGGAAGGCCTCAAGGTGGACCCCAAAAACCACCTGCTGATGCACGCCATGGCTCCGAACGTAGCCGGTGTGATCGGTTCGGCCATCGCAGCCGGCGTACTGCTGAGTTTCCTGCGATAAGTTCCGGACGGGCTCTCCCGATCCATAACGCCGCGCTCCCTTTCGGGAGCGCGGCTTTTTTGTCTACCGGCGAACTCTTTGCTTTTTATCTTTTCATTAAGAACGCTTCCACAGAGAAATTGCTTACCTTTGAATTAAGGTGGACAAAGTGCGACCTGGCGATCGCGGCCCGAAAAGGGAGAAACCGACGGTTCTCCGACACCCGAATGCTCGCCGCGCCGTATCTTTTCCACCGCATGGAAAAAAACGAACGACGATGAGAGCCGACAAATTCCTTTGGCAGGTGCGCCTGTTCAAAACGCGCTCCCTGGCGGCGGAAGCCTGCCGGAAAAACCAGGTACAGGTGGACGGGGCAGTTGTAAAAGCCGCCCGCGAGGTCCATCCGGGCAACAAAATCCGCCTGCGGCGCAATCAGGTATTTTTCGAATTTCTGGTACTGGACCTCCCCAAAAGCCGCGTAGGCGCCAAACTCGTCCCGCTGTACCTGAAAAACATCACCCCGCCCGAGGAAATCGAACGGATGGAACGGATGCGCCTCTCCCGAACCGTCTATGTAAATGCCTATCACGAAGGCCGACCGACGAAAAAAGACCGCCGGGACATGGAAGAATTTACCGAAGACTGGATCGATCTTTTCGACGAGGACGATCCGGATACCCCGGACGATGTGGACGAAGCGGACGAGTCCTCGTAATAAAACAAGATCAGCAATGAAAAAGATGATGAGAATACCTGCCGCCCTGTGGATCGCCGCTTGCCTGGCCTTCTCTCCCCTCTCGGCCCAACAGACCATCGTGGAAGGCTTCGTGCAGGACTCGACCCAACGCGTCCCTTACGCCTCGGTGTACCTGAAAGGCCATCCGGACAAGGGCACCCAAGGGGCGAGCGACGGTTCGTTTACCCTCCGGATAAAGGATACGTTGCTGCCCGATACCCTCGTAATCTCGTTCGTGGGCTACCACACACAGTACTACCCGATCGCTCCTTCGCCCGATACTGTTCGCATCGAGGCGCTGTTGCGGCAAAACATCATCGAGCTGACCGGCCCGGTGGTCTCGGCCAAAGCCAAACGCCGCTACAAGGTACAGGTGGGCGACATTCTGGACCGCATCCGCGCCCGGATGGAGGAAGACTTCGCCCAGATCGAGGCCGTGTACCGCGTGCAGACCAATACGTCGTTCTCCTCCTCGGACAAGATCCTGGCCTACCAGGAAAACCTGGTGGATACCTACGACCCGGGGCACCGCCAGAAAGACATGACCCGCCGCCTGAAGACGAAAGTGTATTTCGACCGACAGGCCTACCAACGGATGCAGCAGGTCGATACCCTGCGCAACCTCGACCCTACGGTCAACATCATCGGGCTGACGGTCTCCGAAGGCATGATCCGCAAGATCCTCCGCGAGAAGGACAGCAAATGGGAATACCTCGGACAGATGAACGATGAGATCGTGGTCACGTACTTCGAGATCATTCGCTTTCTGGGAATGTTCCGCCTGGGACAACAGTTCGTCCTGTACGTGGACAGCCAGACGTACAGCATCCGCCGTGCCGAGGCCATCATGGCCATCTATGTGAACATTCCCTTCGGAAAAAGGCTGCCCGAACAGGCGCTTCCCTACCTCAACATTCTCAACATCAGCGACCGGGAGTTTGACAAGTTCCGCCTGAAGAAAGTCGAAGGCGAATTTCGCATGACCTCCCGTTTCGTCCGCCGGGGGGAGAGCCTCTACCGGGGCGACAGCTATTCGCATGGACAAGCCGTCATTTCCAGCGGAGGAAAGGAACCCTCGCTGTACATCGGCCTGAAGAGCGATACCAAGATCCTGAACATCACCACCGAAAACATCACCCCCATCACCGAGGAACAGACCCGGGAAAAGCCCGAACTGATCATCGTGGACGACTTGTAACCCCACCCGCTGTTTTCCCGGCGAAAAATATTTCGTAATTCGCAAAGTTGTATTACTTTTGCACCTGTTAAAGAAAAAAAGAACCTAACACTCGCCTACCGATATGGCAACCTATCAAAGACCCAAGAGCACGAAGACCCAGAAAACGGATGCCGCCGAAAAAATCGTCCACCGCTTGGACAAAGGCGCCGGCCGTTTCGAAACCTTCCTCGAAAAATACAAGAAACAACTGACCTACGTCGTCCTCATCCTGGTCGTATTGGTACTGGGCGGATACGGCTACCACACGTGGGTGGCCAAACCTTCGCAGGCCGAAGCCACCGAAGAGCTCACCTTTGCCCAGCAAGCCTATGAAATGGACTCGCTGCGCCTGGCGCTGGACGGCACTCCGGCCAACCCCGGACTGGTCAAGATCGCCGACCGCTACTCCTCCACCGAGGCCGGCAACGTAGCCAAATACCTGGCCGGTGCCGCCTATTACCGGCTGGGACAATACGAACAAGCCATCTCGTACCTGGAAAAATACGTCGGCAAGGATGAAGTAACGCCCGCCGAAGCCCTGGGAATGATCGGCGACTGCTACGCCCAACTGGACCGTCCGGAAGAAGCGCTGAAGTATTACGAAAAAGCCGCCGCCAAACGCGACAACAGTTTTACCGCTCCCTTCTACCTGATGAAGGCCGGCAATACGGCGATCTACCTCAAGAAATACTCGGTAGCCGAGAAACACTTCCGCGCCATCAAGGACAACTATCCCGAATCGGCTCAGGCAGCCTCGGTGGACAAGTACATCGAATTCGCTGCCGGCGCGGCCAAGAATTTCAAGTAAATCGTTCTCCTTTCCGATACCCTCCCGAGCGTGTCCACGACCGATCTTTCCGCTTACGATCCCACCAAGGTTCCCCACGGAGCCGGCCTGCGCATAGGCATTGCGGTATCCGGCTGGAACAGCGAGATCACCGAAAACCTGTACCGCGGAGCGTTTGAAACGCTGTGCGAACTGGGGGTAGCCGAGGCAGACATCCGCCGCTGGGAGGTACCCGGCAGTTTCGAGTTGATCTACGCCGCCTCTGCCCTGCAAACATCCGGGCAGTACGACGCGCTGATCGTGCTGGGAAGCGTCATCCGGGGAGAAACCCCGCATTTCGAATACATCTGTTCGGCCGTAGCGCAAGGCATCGGATCGCTCAACGTACGGGCCGGGGAACAAGGCCTTCCGCCAGTGATCTTCGGCGTGCTGACCGACAACCACATCGACCAATCCCGCGCACGAAGCGGAGGCCGACTGGGCAACAAAGGCGTGGAATGCGCCGTGGATGCCATCCGAATGGGGCATCTGTACCGAAACTGGAATCATAAACCGATAAAATAGATCAATTTAGGGGTGCCACAATAAACGGCTGAGATCATACCCTTTGAACCTGAACCGGGTAATGCCGGCGGAGGGACAAATTTTTCGACCTCTCACTTTTATTGTTCACGTGTCGGCCTTCGGGTCGCACGAAGGTACGCCCTTGCTTTTGTTTCACTTAAAAACACGCTAAAGCAATGGCTTATGTTTTTCGACGCGCTGCACTCTCGGCGCTTTTTCTCACCACAGTTTCCTTCTCTGCGCTCCAGGCGCAAAACACGGTAAAGGGCCGCGTTACCGACTCGCAGGGAGAGCCCATCCCGGGCGCCAACATCACCCTGCGGCAAAAATCGCTCGTACGTGCCACCCAAAGCGACATGGACGGGTATTACCAACTCCGGGACATCCCCTCGGGCAATGCCTCGGTAGAAGCCACCCACGTGGTTTACCAACCGGAAAAACGTTTTCTGACCGTTTCGGGCATCGAGACCGAAAATTTTGAACTCAAGGAAAACGTCGTACTCATGGACGAAGTCGTCATTTCGGCCACCCGAGCCGGCGAAGAAGACCCCTTTGCCCAGACGGTCGTCTCGTCCGAAGAGTTGCAACGCAACAACTACGGGCAGAACATCCCCTTCCTCTTGGGCGGGACTCCCTCGCTGGTCTTCACCTCGGACGACGGAACAGGATACGGATATTCCTACATGCGCATCCGAGGCAGTGACGCCACGCGGGTGAACGTAACCATCAACGACGTACCGCTCAACGACGCCGAGTCGCAATCCGTCTTTTGGGTCAACCTGCCCAACATCGCCGCTTCGGCCAACGACATCCAGATCCAGCGCGGGGCCGGCACCTCGACCAACGGTGCGGCCGCCTTCGGCGGAAGCGTGAACATCCGCACTTCCCTGCCCTCGGACAAAGCCGGCGCAGACCTGAGCTACAACGTCGGTTCGTTCGGCGCACAGAAATTTTCGGCAGCCTTCACCTCGGGACTGCTCAACGATCACTACGAACTCTCGGGACGCTTCTCCCGCGCCTACTCCGACGGGTACATCGACCGGGCTTCCTCGGACATGAGTTCGTATTTCCTCTCGGGCGGATACTACGACAACCGGACGACCATCAAAGTACTGGGCTTCGGCGGAAAACAGACCACGTATCAAGCCTGGAACGGTGTGGATGCCGAAACGATGAAGACCAACCGGCGCTTCAACTCCTGCGGCGCCATCTACGACGAGAACTGGGAAAAAGTCATCGGCTATTACGACGACGAAACGGACAATTACTGGCAGGATCACCTCCAGGCTATCTTCAATCGCCGCATGGGCGATTTTGAAGCCGGCATGACCCTGCACTACACCTTCGGGCGCGGATACTACGAATCCTACAAGCAGGATGCCGACATGGCCCGCTACAAGATAGGCCCGATCACCGTGGGCGACCAGACGATCGAGACCTGCGACCTGATCAACCGCAAGTGGCTCTACAACCACTTCTACGGAGCCACGGCCCGCCTTACCTACGACCGCAAGAAGATCACCGCCACCCTCTCCGGAGCGTACAACCGCTACGAGGGCGACCACTACGGCGAAGTCATCTGGGCACAGTACACGCCCAATGCCCCGAAAGACCAGCATTACTACGACAACCACACCGACAAGAACGACGGCAATGTCTTCCTCAAGGCCGAATACCGTCCGGTGGAGGGTCTCTCGATCTACGCCGACCTGCAGTACCGCAACGTAACCCTCAAGATGCGGGGCATGGAGGATGAAGACGTGCCGGTAAACATCACCCGGGACTACTCCTTCTTCAACCCCAAGGCCGGGGTAAGCTACCGGATTTCGGCCGCTCACCGCGTATATGCCAGCTATGCCCGCGCTTCGAAAGAACCTACCCGGGCCGACTTTACCGACTCGCCGGTAACGCCGCGCCCCGAATACCTCGACGATTTCGAACTGGGATACGGCTTTACCTCCTCCCGTTTCGATGCTTCGGCTAACGTGTACTACATGAACTACCTCGACCAACTCGTGCCCACCGGAGAACTGAACGACGGCAGTTACGCCATTCAGATGAACGTGGACAAGAGCTACCGCCTGGGTATCGAACTCCAGGCCGAATACCGCCCCGTCAAATGGTTTACCTGGAGCCTGAACGCCACCTTCTCGGACAACGTCATCAAGGGGCTCGAACTCTCCGACGGCACCCGCAAGGACACCAAGATCTCCTACTCGCCGGGCATTCTCTTCAACAACCTGCTGACCTTCCGTCCGCTGGAAGCCATGAGCGTTGCCTTTTCCAGCCGCTACGTAGGCAAGCAGTACATGAGCAACAACAACATCCCCGAGTCGAAACTCGACGGATATTTCGTGAGCGATCTGGCCATCAATTACAACGTGCCCAAGAGCCGGTATCTGCCGGCCTTCACCGTCCGCGGACAGCTCAACAACGTCTTTAACGCGATGTACATCTCCAACGGAGCCATTTATGGCACGGACGCCTACTACTTCCCTCAGGCAGGGACCAACTTCATGCTCGGGGTGGACATCCGGTTCTGACGGACGGAATACCGATATTTTCCGTATATTTGCCTGTCGAAAATACAGGCAAAAATGAAAAAACCGTCGGTATTCACCCAAAAGCACACCGTACAGCCTCAAGAGACCGCCGCAGCCATCGGCTCGGGTTCTCTTGAGGTTTTTTCTACCCCTTCGTTGGGGGCTCTGATGGAAAACACCGCCATTCAAGCGGTAAAAGGCGAACTCTCCGAAGGAGAAACTACTGTAGGTGCCGAAATATTCATCGAACATCTGCGCGCATCAAAAGTGGGCGAAACCCTCACCGCCACCGCCGAAATGAAAGCGCACGAAGGCAGCAGCATCTTCATCCAGATCGAAGTGAAAAACGAACGGAACGACCTGATAGGCCGCGCCAAACACACGCGCGTGGTGGTCGATCCCGAAAAATTCATGCACCGGCTGGATTGAACCCCGCCCCTCCTTTCCCACCAAACATCCCTTAAAAAAGCATCCCAAGTCCGATGATACGAGTGATCCAAAACATCCTGCGCAAGATCTGGAAACTGTGGGCCGTTGTGGTAGCCAGCCTGGTTACCCTGATATTGGCCATTCCGCTGTTCATCTCGGTGTCCACGCCGCGCTTCTACGGATTTTTCTCCGTGCTGGCGCGCATCTGGAGCGTGCTGATCCTTTTCTGCTCCGGATTCCTTTTCCGGGTGAAAGGGCGCAGCAAGATCGACCGCAAGCGGCAATACGTCGTGGTAGCCAACCACTCCTCCATCCTGGACATCATGCTCAGCTACGTAGCCGTTCCCCTGCCCATGATGTTCATCGGCAAGGAATCCCTGGCGCGCATCCCCGTGTTCGGGATGATCTACCGCGCCTCCAACATCCTGGTCGACCGCACTTCGCTGGAATCCCGCCGCAGCGTACTGCCCAAAGCCAAGGCCGAGATCGCCCGGGGACGCAGCATCTGCATCTACCCCGAAGGGACATCCAAACACATCACCAAACGCCTGGTACCGTTCAAGGACGGTGCTTTCGTGATCGCCATCGACTGCGGCATTCCCATCCTGCCGGTTACCTTTCTGGACAACTGCCGGCTGTTCCCCAGTGAAAAACCGGACGGCCATCCGGGTGTGATCCGCGCCGTGATCGACGACCCGATCGAGACCGCCGGTATGACCATCGAAGACAAGGAAGCGCTCAAACAGCGCGTATTCGACCTCATCGATTCGCGCCTCGAACAGGCCGGACGATGAACCGGATCGAAGGCATCGTCCTGCGCCGCATCCCGTACCTGTCCAAGGGCGTCATCCTGGACATCCTCACCCCGACGGAAAAGACTGCCGTCATCCTTCCCGGGAAAAACCGGGGACTCACCGCCGAAACCCAACCGGGGAACTTCGTATCGCTCGTGGTGGGACATCCCCGCGGGTCGGCTCTTCCCTCCGTGCGAGAACTGGTCGCAGACACGGCTGCGGCCGACATCTCGCGGCTGTCCCCCTACCGCTCGGCCCAACTGCTGTTCATCTGCGAGCTCACCGCCCACACCACCCGGGAACAGGAAAGCGGTCCCCGTCTCTACGAACTGCTCTACCAGACCATCCGCTCGCTGTGCCACCAGGGGGAACGTTTCCTCTGCCTGCGGTACACCTACCAACTCGCCCGCCTGCTCGGTTTCGCCCCAGGCTACCCGGAGGGGGCCGAGAGGAAATACTTCGACCTCCGCTCGGGCATATTCGTGGCCGAAAAACCGCTGCACAACTACTACCTCACCCCGGCCCATGCCGCCCCCTTCTTTGCCTTGGGCGACCCGGAAAAGAGCCCCGACTTCGCCCACGAAAAAGACTACCTGAACCTCTGGCACATCCTGATGACGTATTTTTCCCTGCACATCGAAGGTTTCCAACGCCCCCGCTCGCTGGAGTTCCTGCAACAATTAACACGGATAGAGTATTTCCCGCCAAAGGAATAACGCAAGATTTCCGTATCTTTGGCTTCGCCCAAGAAAGGGCCGTCCGCCCCGGCGGACGACAAAACCACAACCAACCCACATACATTCGTTTTGGACATACTGATACGCATTCTTCAACTGCTGCTCTCGCTCACCATCCTGGTGACCATTCACGAATTGGGCCACTACCTGGCCGCCAAAGCCTTCGGAGCACGGGTCGATAAGTTCTACATCTTTTTCAACCCCCGTTTTTCGCTCTTCAAGAAGAAAATCGGCGAAACCGAATACGGCATCGGCTGGCTGCCGCTGGGCGGTTATTGCAAGATCGCCGGCATGGTGGACGAATCGATGGATACCGAAGCACTCAAGAGCGAACCCCAACCTTGGGAATACCGCTCCAAACCCGCCTGGCAACGCCTGATCATCATCGTGGCCGGCGTGGTGATGAACGTGCTGTTGGCCTGGTTCATCTACTCGATGATGACCTACAAGTACGGCGAGACGTACATCGCCACCCGCGACGTAAAAGACGGGATCGCCATCACGGATTCGACGCTGGCCTCCACCATCGGGCTGCGCCCCGGCGACCGCATCGTGTCGGTCGACGGCAAGGAATACGAGAATTTCTTCGACACGTATTCGGCCATCCTGCTCGGCTCGCAACTCACCGTGCAACGCCAGGGACGCGATACCACCCTGACGATCCCCGTGGATTTCATCGACACGTTCAAGGACTACGACTCCCCGTACTTTTACTACCCGCGCGTACCGATGATCGTCGCTGCGGTGCCCGACTCGTCGATCAACGCCCACTGCGGCCTGCGTCCCGGCGACCGCATCGTGTCGATATCGGGAACGCCGGTACCCTTTTTCGATCAGGCGAAGGAGGTCCTTCGCTCGCACGCCTCGGGGAACGTCCTGCTGGAAGTCCACCGGGCCGACACTACCCTGTTCCTGGGTGCCAAGGTATCGCCACAGGGCCTGTTGGGCATCATCAACGACCTTTCCCCCCAAACGCTGATCCGGCTGGAGATCCTCCCTGTGACGGAAAAACAGTACGGATTTTTCGCGGCACTGGGACGGGGCGTGGGCGTTACCGGCGAGAAGATCGCCAATTATTGGGCCCAGGTCAAGAAACTGGTCAATCCCGAAAGCGGCGCGTACAAGAGCGTGGGCAGCGTCATCACGATGGGCAGCCTCTTCCCGCCCGTATGGGATTGGACGGCTTTTTGGCAACTGACAGCCTTTCTGTCCATCATGCTGGCGGTGATCAACATCCTGCCGATCCCGGCTTTGGACGGAGGACACGCCGTCTTTATCCTCTACGAGATGATCACCCGGAGGCAGCCTTCGGAAAAGGTCCTCGAATGGGCACAAATGGTAGGCTTCGTCATCCTGATCCTGATCATGGTGCTGGCCTTCGGCAACGACATCCTGCGGCTGTTCCAATAACATTTTCGGGGTGCCTCCCGAGGTTTCCCGCCTTGAAATAGCCCGGAGGCAAAAAATCGCGCCGGGATTAGGATATATCGAAAAAATAATAGTAAATTTGCACTCCCCGAAAAGCGGGGATATGAGTATATTTTAACATATTTAAGTACAAGTAATGAACACACTGAGTTACAGAACAGTTTCGGTAAACAAAGAAGCAGCCGACAAAAAGTGGGTTCTGGTCGATGCAGAAGGCCAGGCACTGGGACGTCTCGCTTCGAAGGTTGCCAACATAGCCCGGGGCAAGTACAAAACGTGCTATACGCCCAACATGGACTGTGGCGACAACGTCGTTATCATTAATGCCGGCAAGATTGTTCTCACGGGCAAAAAGATGGACGGGAAGGTTTACACCCGTTACACCGGTTACCCGGGAGGACAGCGCACCCTCACCGCTCGCGAAGTGATGAGCAAGGACGCTACCCGTCTGGTGCGCTTCGCCCTGAAAGGCATGCTGCCCAAAAACCGTCTGGGCGCTGCGCTGATGAAGAACATCTTCATCTACGAAGGCCCCGAACATCAGCAGCAGGCACAAAAACCCGTATTAATCAACCTTAACGACATCAAGTAAATGGCAACCATCCACACCATCGGGCGCCGTAAGACTTCCGTAGCCCGAGTTTTCCTTTCCGAAGGAAAAGGCGAAATCACGGTCAACAAACGCCCTGCAGCCGAATATTTCCCCACGGAACTGCTGCGCGTCAAACTCGACCAGCCCTTCGAACTGACCGACACCAAAGGCACTTTCGACGTAGTAGCTACGGTTGAAGGCGGCGGTATCACCGGTCAGGTAGAGGCTATCCGCCTGGGTATCTCCCGCGCTCTGTGCGAGGTGAACCCCGAGTACCGTGCCAAGCTCAAACCCGAAGGCCTGCTGATGCGCGACCCGCGTATGGTCGAGCGCAAAAAGTTCGGTCAGAAGAAAGCTCGCCGTCGTTTCCAGTTCTCCAAACGTTAATCCGGAGGATATTCTCACCTATTTTTTCAATCAAGTTCTGTTACTCATACTTAATAGTGCAAGATTAGTTTAGTATCCAAACCGGCAAGACTCCGCAGGAGAAAGGGAAAAAACGCCGCCCGGCGGGCTACTTGCAGGTTGCACAAGTTAAAGCTAACAGAAGGTAAACTAATTACAAAAGAAAACAACAAAAATGGCACAGACTATCGATATCCAGGAGTTGCTCGAGGCGGGCGTACATTTCGGCCACCTGACCCGCAAATGGCACCCCAAAATGGCTCCCTACATCTTTATGGAGCGCAACGGCATCCACATCATCGACCTGCACAAAACGGCAGCCAAGATGGAGGAAGCCGGCGAAGCGATGAAGAAGATCGCTGCTTCGGGTCGCAAGATCATGTTCGTAGCCACCAAGAAACAGGCCAAGGAGATCGTCTCCGAACTCGCCTCCAAAATGGGAATGCCCTACATCACCGAACGTTGGCCCGGCGGCATGCTCACCAACTTCGTTACCATCCGCAAAGCTGTCAAGAAGATGTCGGCCATCGACCGCATGAAGACCGACGGCACGTTCGACACGCTGTCCAAACGCGAAAAACTCCAGATCGAACGTACGCGTGAAAACCTGGAAAAGAACCTGGGTTCCATCGCCGACATGACCCGTCTGCCGGGAGCTATCTTCGTGGTGGACGCCATGCACGAACACATCGCCGTCAGCGAAGCCCACAAACTGGGCATCCCGGTATTCGCCATGGTGGATACCAATACGGACCCCACGAGCGTGGATTTCGCCATCCCGGCCAACGACGATGCCTCCAAGTCCATCCAGAAGATCGTTTCCTACCTCTACGAATGTGTCGTAGAAGGTTTGGCCGAGCGCAAGAGCCAGAAGGAAGAAGCCGATGCCAAAGCCGCTGAAGCTCCCAAGGCAGAAGCTGCTCCGGCCCAGGAAGCTCCCAAGGCGGAAGAAAAAGCCGAGTAATCTTTTAACCTCTTAACCCTGAAAAGAAAATGGCAAATATAACTGCTGCAGACGTAAACAAACTGCGCCAACAGACCGGCGCCGGGATGATGGACTGCAAAAAAGCGCT
>DCEW01000044.1:0-4157 GCA_002314265.1 Flavobacteriales bacterium UBA1820 | reverse complement strand
TGAACTGCGAAACAGACTTCGTGGGCAAAAACGAAGGCTTTGTCGCCTTGGCACGCGAATTGGCTCAGACGGCTTTGAACTGCGATGCCGCTACGGTAGAAGACTTTCTGAAAGTTCCCTTCAAGGGCGGCCTGACGGTCGGTGAAAAACTGATCGAACAGACGGGTGTGATCGGCGAAAAGCTCGAAATCAGCAACCTGTCCCGGTTGGAAGCTCCGCTGGTAGGCGCCTACATCCACAATGGCAACAAACTCGCTACTCTGGTGGGTCTTTCGGCCAACGTTGAGGGTGCCAAGGAAGCTGCTCACAACGTAGCCATGCAGGCTGCGGCCATGAACCCCATCGCTTTGGATGAAACACAGGTAGCCAAGGAAGTGATCGAGAAAGAGATCGAGATCGCCAAGGAGCTCCTCCGCAAGGAAGGCAAACCCGAAGCCATGCTCGACAACATCGCCAAAGGCAAGCTCAACCGCTTCTTCAAGGACAACACCTTGGTTCACCAGGAATACATCATGGACAACAAAGTATCGGTTGCCCAGTACGTAGCCTCGGTAAACAAAGACCTGAAAGTGGTGGCTTTCGTCCGCGTAACCATTGCCTAAACGAAAGAGACGATTTTTTCGTCAAAAAAAGGGGCGATCCCATCCGNNCATCCGGGATCGCCCCTTTTTGTATTGCAAGTACAGCGCACACATCGCCATCCCGCTTTCCAAAGTCCCGCGTGCTTTCTCGCCTTTCTTCCAGAATTTGGCTCTTATGACTGGACCTCCCGTCAGCGCCTTTTTTCCTGCTCGATAAAATGATGCAGAACGATTTCCGAAAAACGGCGTTCGTATTTTTCCTTTTCAAACCAGTTGTTGTACGAAGGCTTGAGGATCTCGATAATGTATTCGTTGGCCACATCGAGGTCCGTGAGCGAGAAGATATACCGCACCGAAGCCTCGAACGCCTCGGCATCGCCGTCGAACAGGTTGTTGATAAAGGCAATCCGATCGTTCATATCCATCCGGACGTTGCTGCGAGCCAGAATTTCATTGAGCGAAGGACGCCGCGCCTGTTCTTTCTCGGCGGCCACTTCATTGATCGTCGGACGCGGCTCTTCTTCCTTCGGCGAAGATTCCGGCTCGACCGGAACAACCGGAGCCTCGGACTGAGGTTCTTCCTGAGGCTGCATATCAATAGCATCGTCTCGCGAGGGCACTTCGGCGGCTTCCTCCGGCTGGATGACCGTCCCTAATTGCTCCGAAGAAACTTCGCCTTCCCCGGCCGGTTCGCCCTCCTCCATCGTCTCGACGACCGACTGAGCCGAGAGGGATCCCTCATCATCGGACAAAACCTCTTCCTCTTCACAAATCATCTGGAAAGAAAAGAAAGAAGTCGTCCCTTCACTCTCTTTATCCTGCTCCCCGGAGAAAGAGACCTCTACGGACTCCTCCAAGGGTTTTTCTTCCATTTCCTGAACCTCCGGCAGCGGACCTTCCGGATCGAGCGACGGGGACGGTGCGGCAGAGGGTGTTTCCTCCGGCAGCGGACCTTCCGGGTCAAGCGACGGGGACGGCGCGGCAGCAGATGCTTCCTCCGGCAGCGGGCCTTCCGGGTCAAGCGACGGGGACGGCGCAGCAGAGGGTGTTTCCTCCGGGAGCGGGCCTTCCGGATCGAGCGACGGGGACGGCGAAGGCGGGGTTACGGGAAGTTCTTCAAAAAGCTCCTCATCGGGATCGAAATTCAGTTCCTGGGTAAAGAAGTCTTCTCCGAAGAGCGATTGCTGGAATTCGTCGAAGTCCTTCCCCCGGGATTTTCCGGAAGAAGACTTTCCTCCGGTAGAAGCTGTTGCAGGGGACTTGGGGGCAGAGGCGATCGTTTCCCCGTTTTTTTTGGCGGATTCTTCGACCGGGGTTTCCCGGGCCGAAATATTCGGCTCTTCCCGGGAAAGTTCCGGTGCGGGCTGCGGGACTTCCTTTTCCCCGGAGGCGTCCTGGGGGAACGCGGGAGAAGCCGCTGCGGGAGTCTGCTCCAGGGCAGGCGATTCCGCGAGGGGGTGCGGTGGGGTTTGGTCTTCCATCGTTTCCCGAAGTTCTTCCAGAAGCCCGTCGGTGTAACGAAGGACCGTCAATTTTTCATACAAGACGCGCGCCTGCCCCTGAAGCGAAGACAGGTCCTGCTCCGGGGTGTCGAGTATCCGGCGGGCGAGATCCCGCAACTCTTGGTACAACAATGATTTCATCGGTCGTCTGGTAAAGGTGTTGCCGCTCCCGTCCGTGGGGAAAACAACAGGTAAATATAACGACTTTTCCCCGGACGACCAACAATAAATCCACACGCAAAGAGGCTTTACCACATTTTTGCGTACATTTGTGCCATCGGCAAAAAACGCCCTGAAAAAAGTAAAGACAATGACGACTTTGGCTATCCTTTGGGACCCTGCGCTGGGCATAGATTTGGGAGTATATACCTTGCGGTTTTACAGTCTGATGTGGTTCGCGGCCTTTATCTGCGGGGTGTGGTTGATGACTCGGATAGGACGACGAGACGGTCTGACGGACGACCAGCTGACGGCCATGCTGTTCTACGTATTTTTCGGGACCTTGATCGGAGCGCGGTTGGGTCATTGCGTGTTTTACGAATGGGGATATTACAAGGATCATCTGTTGGAAATGATCCTCCCGGTGCAGTTTTCCCCAAAGTTCCGCATCACGGGCTACGAAGGTTTGGCCAGCCACGGGGCGGCTATCGGGATTGTCGTGGCAATGCTCCTGTTTGCCCGGAAGATCAAAAAACCCTTCCTGTGGATAATGGACCGTCTATGCATCGTGGTGGCTCTGGGCGGGATGTTTATCCGCTTGGGCAATTTCTTCAATTCGGAAATCATCGGAAAACCGACCGGGTCGTCCTTCGGGGTGATCTTCAAACGCTTGGGTGAAGACTTTCCCCGCCATCCGGCCCAACTCTACGAAGCCTTCGGGTACCTGATCCTGTTTTTCGTTCTGTGGGTTCTCTACAAAAAAGGCTACGGGCAAAAAGTCGGTTTCCTCTTCGGAATATTCCTGATCGCTCTCTTCACGATCCGCTTTGTCATCGAATTTTTCAAAGAAAACCAAGTGGCTTTCGAGGATGCCTTGCCCTTGAACATGGGACAGCTGCTCAGCATTCCTTTTATTCTGGCCGGAGGGGTGATCCTGTATTTCTCGCAGAAACAATCGCGTAAACTATAAAAAACCTTCAAAAACTATGGACAAGAAAAAGAAACAGTTTTGGTTGAGTGCCGCGGCCATCGCGCTGGCGGTTCTGTTTGTTTTGGGTTACCTGTTCATCTCGTTCTTCGACGAGGCCGCTCCGGGATTCCAAACGGAGCAGACCACGCACATCGACATTCCCTTCCGCGCCGACGGGACGGTAACCATCAGCAACCCGCAGGGAGAGCAGCTTTACCAAGGCACGATCGAGATCGCCTCGACCGACCAACAACGCGAACAGGGACTGATGTACCGCGATTCGCTGGGAGCCGACCAAGGAATGCTGTTCGTATTCCCCGCAGAAGCTCCGCAGGCTTTCTGGATGAAAAACACGCGGATGGCACTCGACATCCTCTACATCGGAGCAAACGGCACGATCGTGAGCATTGCGGAAAACGCCCGGCCGTACGACGAAACTTCCCTGCCCTCTCAGGCTCCGGCGCAGTACGTACTGGAGATTCCCGGCGGGATGTGCGCTGCACGCGGCATCCAGGTGGGCGATTCGGTAAGCTGGACACAGGACTAATTTCCTTCCGACCATAGAAAGAAAATAAGATGAGTATCAGTTGGCTTTACCTGCTGCTGGCCAGTATTTTTGAAATCGGCTGGCCGCTGGGTTTCAAGCTCTCGCATGGGTCGCCCCACAAAATACTTTGGATTGCCTTGGCGGTAGCGAGCATGGCGCTGAGCGGGTATTTTCTCTACCTGGCGCAGAAGACGATCCCGGTGGGAACGGCCTATGTGGTATGGACGGGGATCGGCGCAGTAGGGACCTTACTGATCGGGATCCTGTGCTTCGGCGACAGCGCGAGCATGCTGCGGCTCTTTTCCGCGCTGCTGATCATCGTGGGGGTGATCGGGATCAAAGTCGCTTCGTAAAAAAACATATATTGCAACCGGTGCGGGCAAGCGGGGGCGCCGAAG
>DCEW01000052.1 GCA_002314265.1 Flavobacteriales bacterium UBA1820 | reverse complement strand
GCGCAAAGCGCCGGCCCTCTCGCTTGCCCGCCCTTAACGGGGAAAACAGTATTTTCTCAAAAAAAGATCAAATATCGAGCGTAATACCCTTGGCCTTGACATCGGAGGTCATCTGTTTGATAAACTGCTCGTCGTCCCGAGGACAGATCACCACCACTCCGCCGACCGACGCCACGATGAAGTTGTCCAGCCCCTTGACCAGCATCAAGCCGTCCGAACACAGGATATTTCCCCGGGAATCGTACGTATGGATCTCGCCCTGCAAACGCGCATTGGCGTTTTCGTCCTTGACCAGTTTGTCGTAGAGCGAATGCCAAGTCCCCAAGTCGCTCCACCCGAAGGTAGCCGGCAGGACATATACGTTCGATGCGCGCTCCATCACTCCCGTATCGATCGACTCCTTGCGGCAAGCCGCGTAAATCTCGTTGAGCAGCACCGGCTCCAGTTCGGTGTAATACGCATCGCTCATGTCGTTGAAAGCCAGATGCATCTCGGGCAAAAAGCGTTTGAACGCGCGGACGATGGCCTCCACCGACCAAACGAAGATCCCGGAATTCCACAGGAAATCTCCGCTCTCCAGGAAAGCCTTGGCGATCTCCAGGTTGGGCTTTTCGGTAAAAGTCTTTACGCGGAATATTCCATCGTCGGGCGCCGCCTGGTCTTCGTCGGACACGTACTGGATATACCCGTAGCCCGTATCGGGCCGCGTAGGACGCACCCCCATCGTGTACAGGCGGTCGGAGTGCGCCGCCTTTTCCAACAGCAGAAGCACATCGTGCGAAAAAGCCCGGTCGTTGGTAATGTAATGATCCGAGGGCGCCACCACCATCACCGCTTCGGGATTGCGGCTGCGGATCTTGTACGAAGCATAGGCGATGCAGGGAGCCGTATTGCGCATCAAAGGCTCGCACAGCACCCGATCGTCGGTCAAGGCGGGCAACTGCTCCAATACCGCATCGTGGTAAATGACATTGGTCACCACAAAGATGTTTTCCTGCGGCACGACATCGCTCAAACGGCGGAAAGTCTGTTGGATCAAGGTCTCGCCCGTACCCAGAATATCGAGGAACTGCTTCGGCCGGGTGCGGGTACTCATCGGGTAAAAACGGCTGCCCACCCCGCCGGCCATGATGACCGCATAGTAATTCTTATTCATCGTTCGTTTTCAATTTCACGCGTATATGGGGCTGGAACAGGTACTTCCTCCCCGTGTCGATTTCGGTGCAAAGATACAGCCTTCTGCGCTTTTCTCCCAACACGAACTCGCGCTGCCCCCGAAACAAGAAATGCGCCCCGGCAGGCAGTTCGCTTACCATCGTCATTTCCGCTTCCCGGGCTTCGGGCTGCGAATAGCGTTCCAAAGCCATTGCGAGGGCCGTATGGCGGTCGGAAGAAGCCTTCGGGTTTTTCAGGTAGTCGGCCAGCGGCACCAGCACATCCGAAGGATAGATAGCCCGCAGGTCCAAAGCGAGCATCAGGGCGCGGAATTCCGCCTTCCACTCGGCTCCATGCGGCATCACCCGCGAGCCGTAGCGTTTGAGCACCCGCAGATGGGCCAACTCGTGCACGAAGGTAAGCAGGAAAGCATACGGATGAAGCGAGCCATTGACCGTTATACGGTGCATTCCCCGCACCGGAGCGAGCGTAAAGTCGCCGTGTTTGCTCCTGCGCGTACGTGTAATACACAGATACACCCCATAACGGGGGATCCACTGCGCCACCGACGGGAGGGCCGGAGCGGGAAAATATTTGCGAAGGATATTGAGCTGTTCTTCTGTCATGGCTGGCAGGACAAAGATAGAGAAAGGCGAGCGCAGCGGAAAGGGGGGAAACGAAGTTTTCAACCTTAACGATGCCGAGCCGCATCCTGTCTTATCCAAAGATAAAGAAAGCCGAGTGCAAAGCCTCGGGGGAAAACGAAGTTTTTCCCTGAAGGATTTGCCGAGGCGCATCCTATCTTATGAAAAGATAGTAAAAAGAGAACACCCCCTGCTTTCTCCTCTTGTCCGGGTCAACGCCTTTTTCGGGCCGAAAACCAGAGATAATCCACCGTCAAGGGCAGCGGCTCGCCCGGCGAAGCGGTGTATCGCTGCCGGTAGCGCCGCTCGAAGTCCTGCAAGCGACCCGGCGTCCAAAGCCCTCCGGCGGGATGGGCGATGCCATTGACCCCCGTTGCGGAGAAATACCGGAACATCTCCCAGGCCGTATCGAAACGGAGCAGGTCCTTTTCCCGGAGGGATTCCCCTACTTCAAATCCCGCGCCGAGCAACTCCCCGGCGATCCGCTCGGGCGAAGGATACTCCAGACCGACCCCCGTGAGGGACTTGACCTGCAAGAAATGCTCCGGCCCGAAAGTCGAAAAACACAACACACCCCCCTCGGTCAGACAAGCGGCCAAGCGGCGGAACAGCCCCGAGAGGTCGGCTATCCACTGAAAACAACTCGAGGAAACCACCGCGTCCTGTCCCTGGGGCAACGCCACCTGCAGCACATCGCCCACCAGGGGCGCGCACCCCCAGGAACGATACCGATGGGCAAAACTCTCCGTCAGGTCGTTGGCCGTGTAAACCCCTCCGGGAAACACTTCCGGGCACAGCCTGCGGGTCAAAAAACCCGAACCGGCTCCGATCTCCAGCACGCGGCGGGGCTTTTTCCCTCCCAAAGACCTTCGAAACAGTTCGGCCAAGCGAGCGGCGGCATATTCCTGCATCTGTCCCGACCCTTCGTAGCGATCGGCCGCGCGGGAAAAGGCACGGCGCACGCGCTGGGTGGCCTCCGTTGGTTTCGTTTCGGGTATCGTTTCGTTTTTCACGCGTTCAAATCCGTTTTTCTCCCTTCCTTTTTTCTTTTTTCTCTTTTGTCCCCGCTTTCTCCCTTTCCCGAACGGGTCAGAAGTCGAACACCTGATCCCACGACCCGAACGAAGAGAAAGGATCGTGCGGCAGTTGGGCCTGGCTACAGGGTTGTACGCCTGCGCGCTGCCAGGCGCGGAGCTGGTTCTCCGGCGGGAAAATGGCATCCGAAAGCCCTACCAGAGCCTTTTGCCAACCAAGAGTGAGGGGCGCCTCCCCTTGCGAGAGACACTGCCGATGCCACCATTCCAGCTCGCTGCGTACATCTTCAAAGCTGCGGCTTCCCGGCTGCGAAAGGGGGCTCTGCCGGTAGGCCGCAACGCCTCCCTCCATCCGCATGGCAAATTTCTCCACCGAACGCGGCGAGAGTCCCGCGAGCGTAGCGTCGAATACTGCACAAGGGATTCCGTAGCGGTCGTCTATCGGCCACGGCGTGCCGCACAGGGCTACCGTCCGGGTGGGTTGCACGTCCTGCAAAGCCTTCAGGCGAGAGGCGTACCACACCCCCATCGACCAGGCGGCCACTTCGCGCTGCGGGTATCCCGCCAGGGAAGAAAAATCGAAATCGCCTTCGCTGTGGTAGGCATAGAACATCACCACGTCGGTATCCTGGGGGCAGGACAGCCGGGCTATTGCCCGGCTGC
>DCEW01000080.1 GCA_002314265.1 Flavobacteriales bacterium UBA1820 | reverse complement strand
CGGCCTTTCGCTTGCCCGCATCCCGAGGTTTCCCTCAAAGAATCCGCACCAGGAGGTGTCCCAGATATACCATGACCAAGCCGACGACCAGGCTCACCACGGCATAGGCTACGGCTGCGAAGAAATTGCCGGACTGAAACAGCGACAAGCCTTCGTGGGCAAACGTGGAAAACGTGGTAAACCCTCCGCAGAATCCCACCGTGAGCAACAGTCTGAGGTCGGGATCGAAGATCCGGGCACGATCGAACCACCCGTAAAACACCCCGATGAGCAGGCACCCCAGCAGGTTTACCACCAGGGTTCCATAAGGGAAGTCCCCCGTCCCATGCCCCTGCACCCAACGGGAAAGCCCGAACCGGGAGATTCCTCCCAGGAAACTCCCCAAACCGACGAACAAGAGTGTCTTGATCATAACAACCTATCTTTTTTCCTTGACCATCAGGCGGGTTGGTTCTCGTCGTACACATGCACGTCCATCTGCGGGAAGGGTATGTTGAGCCCGGCCGAGGGGAAGGTCTTATAGACTTTTTCGTTCATGTCGAAAAACACGTTCCAATACTCTTCCCTCTTGACCCAAGCCCGGACCGTAATATTGACCGAGGAGTCGCCCAAGGAAGCCAGTGCGATGAGGTACGGAGGGTCTTTGAGCACCCGCGGATCGTCCTCCAAGAGGCGGGTAAGCACTTCCTTGGCCCGGTCGTAATCGTCGCCGTAGGCTATGCCGAAGGTCCAATCGACCCTTCGGAGGGTCTGATGCGAATAGTTGTTGATGATGCCGGTGGACATGCCGCCGTTGGGCAGCAGGATGATCTTGTTGTCCGGGGTAGCGAGTTGAGTAGTAAACAGGGTAATGGCCCGCACGGTACCGGCCTGCCCCTGCGCTTCGATGTAGTCCCCCACCCGATACGGCTTGAGCAACAACACCAGCACTCCTCCGGCAAAGTTTTGCAAAGTCCCCGAGAGAGCCATACCGACGGCCAATCCGGCCGAGGCGAACAGGGCAATGAACGACGTGGTGTCGATGCCCAGGAAACTGATCACGACGATAAAGAGCAGGAACATCATCGCCACGCGCAGCATCGACAAGAGGAAGGTAGTCAGAGAGGCTTCCACCTTCCGGCGGGTAAAAAGCCGTTGGAAGAACCGGATCACGTGGCGGATGATCCAGCGCCCGATGTAAAAGATCAGAACGGCCAGCGCCACCCGGATCACAGCCCCGACCAATCCCCGCACAGCCGCATCGACGATCTGATCGAGCGTCATGGTTTTCAGTTGGGAGATAAACGCCCTCACGTCATGACGTTCCAGCGAATCGACCGCCTGGGGAACGGAAGGCAATTGGGCCTGAAGTTGAAAGAACAAGGACAGCAACAGATTCATGGCTATTCCGATATTTTTTACACGTTTATTTTTCTTTTCGACCAGGACGGTCTATCTCTTACCCAAAACTCTCAGATCTTCCTGCGGGGAGAAAGGATGCGCAGAGACGCCGGATGTACCTCGACCTCGATCCTCCCGACTGCCGGGTAAGGTTCGCCGTCGATGTGGTAGAGCAGGTTTTTCCCCGAGACCACTACCCGGCGGGCATCGAGGGTCTCGCAACCGGGAAATTGATGGATCTTTCCTTTGTACAGACTGTAGGCCGCCTGCACGGCATTGATCTGGGTAATGTCGGAGAGAATGACCAGTTTCATGGTGCCCGAGGTCATCGAGGCCGTGGGCGCGATCCGGAAATCGAAGCCCCACTGCGAGGAATTGGCAAACGTCATGGTAAAAGGTCGCCGCTCCAAATGCTCCCCATCCCGGTCGATCTCCACTTCCGAGGGTTCGTAACGCAATATTTCGGAAAGTGCCGAAGTGGTGTACGACATCAGTCCGCGGTGACGGCTTTGTGCGAAATTGTGCGCTACTGCCGCCTCAAAGCCCGTCCCGGCAAAACCCAAACAGAAGCGGCCATTGACCTCGAGGGTATCCACCGCCTCGCTATGGCAAGCCAAGAGCTGGGAAAAGGCCTTTGGAATATCCGTGTCCATGCCGATGTGCCGTGCCACCCCATTGCCGCTGCCGGCGGGGATCAAGCCCAGGGCCGTATCCGTACCCCGCAGCAAGGCTCCGATGCTGTTGGCCGTACCGTCGCCGCCTACCACTACGACGGCGTAATAGCCCCCTTGGATGGCTTCGAGGGTCGCCCGACGGGAATCGTCATACCCGTCGATCAGGTGCGTATGGATCTCCACCCCTTGGGCGGCACGAAATACGTGCGCCAAAGGAGCATTTACCCGTTCGAGTGAATGAACCCCGGAGTGAGGATTGATCAGGATGAGGACTTTTCGCATACGGGCGGCACGAATAAGTGAAAAGGGACAATTTTTTATTTGCAAGTCATGATGTCGATGATCTCCCGGTCGGTGGAATCCATCGCCGAAATAGCGATCCGCGACAAATTGCCGATGGAATGTTCGACATCGGGGTCGAGGATGCCTTCGCATTGGGCCTTTTCCCCGCTTTCCACCGCCATGTACACCGCCTCGTAGGCCGCCGCGATGCCCACCGAAGCTTTCATCGAGCAGGAAGCCTTGGCTCCGTCGCAGAAAAGACCGGAGATGTTGGCGATGATCAGTTGGATGACGTTCTCGATCTGTTCGAGAGTCGCTCCGCGCAGGAAGGCGATCCCGCAGGCAGCCCCGATGGAGGCCGGAACGATCCCGCACAGGGCGGACAGAGGTCCGATGCGGTGCTTGATGTGGATGGGGACCAGATTGGCAAAAGCCAACGCGCGCAGGAGCTGTTCGGTATCGGATCCGGCGGCCAGAGCAGCTTCGATCACCGGTACGTAGATGGTGATCCCCTGGTTGCCGCTGCCGCTGTTGGTCATCACCGGCAACATAGATCCGGACATCCGGGCATCGATCCCGGCGGCGACCTTGGCCATCGAGCGGCGCATCAGGTCGGAGTCGGACGAAGACTTGGCCGAGAGGATCTTGCCCAGGCAATAACCGTACCGTTTCTTCAGGCCGGCATCGGCAATGCGCCAGTTGGCCTCGGCTCCGCGAGCCAAATCGGAAAGGCGCTCCACATCGACGCTGCGGGCAAACTCGTACAGACGAGCGACGGACATTCCTTCGATGTTGCCCTGCTCGTCCTGCCGATAGAGGGGCGTTTCTTCCTTTTCCCAAACCACCGTCCCATCGTGGGTGGCGCGGGTGATAAGGGTATGGTGTTTTTCAACGGTAGCCGAGGCGGTATGCCCGTCGTCGGAACGGACCGTGGCTTCGATAAAGAGTTTGTCCACCTCCTCGGCGATGGAGATATCCACCCCTCCCTGGGCAGCAAAATCGGCCGCACGGGCAGCGATCTGGTCGGTAACTCCTTCCAACACTTCCAAGGCTCGGTCGGACGAACCGGTCAGGCAACCCATGGCGGCCGCCACCTCCAGTCCGCGCTGATCCGTACCGGGAATGCCTACTCCCCGGGCATTCTTGTAAATGTTTCCGCTTACGCGCAGATGCACGTGAACCGGTGTCTTGCCCAGGATTTCCCGCGCTTTGACCACGGCCAAGGCCACCGCGATGGGCTCGGTGCAACCCAATGCCATGCCGGTGTCGGCATGAAGGATCTCGAGAATGCTTTCGTCGCTTAAGATCATGCTTTTCTTTCTACAACAAAAAAAATCCGTGTCTTGCAAAGGTATGTAAAAAAAGAGCGTCCCTTTGCTCCGGACGCTCTTTTTCCATACGAGATATCCGCCTCGAGACCGCTTACAACGGTTGAGGGCCGTCGAGATCTTTCTTTTTGGTGTACTTGACGATAAGCCGCAGGTTTTCGCCGTTGAGCACCGACAGGTTGGGGGCTTTCTGGGCCGCGCCCATCGGCAGGCGGAGTCCTACGCGCACCGGTCCGCCGTTTTCTCCATACACGGCATCGATCAGGGTGCGGGTTACCCGCATGCGGTACTTGCCGGGATTGGCAAACTCGGAGGCGGTCGAATTTTCGTTGATCACCCCGTTGAGCCCATAGATGGAGCGCGGAGAATAGTACCACTCGCCTTCCTCCTGGGAAAAGGTCGCTTCGTCCGGGAGGTAAAAATCGACTTTCTTGGTCGGAATGCCCGTCTCCGGATCCCAAAATACGAACTGGTCGGCATGGGGATAAACATACATCCAGAGTTCGGCCGCGGGGGTGATGCCGCTGTACGAATCGTCGTTCTTGGTCGTGAAGTCGATGTAGGCATCGTTGATCGTCCAACCGTTCTGCCGGATGGTCTCGATGGTCTGCTGGTCGATCAGGTCGACCACGACCTCGGTTTGTCCGAAGGGCAGAATGTAGAGGTCTTTTTCGCCGTTGAGCGTATCGGGATTTTGAATCATCGCCTCGATGCGCGGATCGAGCGTTACCTGGATGGAGTTGGCCGCTATGGCGCCCGAATAGTCACTCTGGTAGAACACCAGATCCATCGTCATCCCGGTAGAGGTAGCGGTGTGGTAATACAAGGTTACGGCACAGGTACGCCCTGTCAGGCCGATTTCCTGTCCCATGTTGAGCATCATGAACGGCATCCGCACACCCTCGGCAGACTTGAAATAGAGTCCTTTGAAATGCTTGACGAAAGATTCGTAAGTGATGATCTGACCCTTGAACTCATCGAAAAGGCTCTGCCAATAATCCCGGTTGAGTTTGAGTTCCATGCGGGGATAGATCGAGTCCGCGTACTTGTACGTGGTATCCAGGATGTTTCCTTCCTCGTCGTAGGTATAGGAAGTATCCGTAATTTCCGTAGTGGAAAAGAGCGTATCGAGTGTGATCTCGAAATTTTCACTCTGGAGCAGTTCGGCCGTCTGCCACTTCTTGGCCAAAGGAATGTAATTCTTGGCCGTCATCACCACGCCATCTTCGGTTACCGGCAAGGGGATATCTTCAGCCAAACGGTAAATCTCAAATTGGACCTTGTTGTTCTTCAACGGGGTCCCGAAAAAGGTGTATCCCGAAGGGTACAGCCCTTTGTAGATGTTCTCCTCCGTGGAAAAACCGGTGAACGCATCGGTGGCGGCATCCCCCGAAAAATCCTGAATCGGCGTATAGGAAATGAACATCTTGACCGAATCGACCACGATGTCCCCAAAGTTGGGCAAGGTGGAGCCTACCTGCAGTTGAACGGCAAAACCGGCTTCCACGCTGCACACCCCGGGATAGGAATAGTTGCCCAACATGCAGAAGTTGTAGCCCTTCTTGTTGTTGTTGACCGGGTCGCCGATCTGATACACGATGTCGGCTTCCACGCGGGCCGAAAGCGTGTCGCGAACCGGATCCGGCACCGTCCAGGCCTTGACGGGAAACGATGTCTCCCCGATCACCATGTCTTCGCCGTTGACCAAGTCGGTCCCCGTGCGGAATTCGTCGTTCATACAGGCGGACAGCGACATCAACGCCGCAACTGCGGAAAGACGGCACAACACCGTGCGCGCCGATGCAAAAAAGTCCCTGCTTGCAGATGTTCTCATCGATGAAAAAGATTATTCTTCGTTCAATATCTCGGCATACAAGGCAGCGTACTGATCGTATCCTGCCGGTTGCTGCTCCGGATCGATTAAGGACGGCAATTTACGATTTTTTGCCATTTCCTCCGCCCATTTCGCACGCTCCGGCGAATCGACCACCACCGCATCGGAGTATTTAAGACAAGTTTTTGTTAAATTCTCGTACGTAGGATCGGCCAGAAGCGGTTCCTCGATATGATCGAAAGAGAGTTTCTCGCACAGATGCTCCCCGAGCGACCCCGAAAAACCTTCCCCGAAAATCGAAGCCACCACCCGCGTATCGGAAAACGCCGGATCGTCCTTGTACAAAGTCTTGATGTACAAGGGAAGCATGAAGCACAACGGACCGTTCACATGGACGATGTCCGGACTCCAGTTGAGTTTTTTGACCGTCTCCAACACGCCTTTGGCAAAGAATATGCCGCGTTCGTCGCTGTCGCGGAACACTCCGCCCTGTGCCTTTTCCCGTTCATGGCCGCGGAAATACTCTTCGTTGTCGATGAAATACACCTGAAGCCTTTCCCGAGGGACCGATGCGACTTTGATGATCAGCGGCTGGTCGATGTCATTGACTACCAGGTTCATCCCCGAAAGGCGGATCACTTCGTGCAACTGATGCCGGCGCTCGTTGATATTGCCGTGGCGCGGCATGAAGATACGCACCTCGCTCCCCGCTTCCTGCATCAGACGGGGGATTTCAAGCGATACGTCGGCTCTGCGGCTCGGGGGCATATAAGGCACCAGTTCCGAAGAAACGTACAATATCCTCTTGTTTTTCATTATATTATTTTTAATAAAACTTTAACCCGACCCTTGTGCGTCCTCTCTTTCGGAACGCTTGCGGTCCATCCCCGGGACAAAACCGGGTAGATGTGCAAAGATACGAATTTTAGGCGGTTGGATACCCCGATCTTCGGGGTTTTATGTGTTTTTTAAGCAATAGGCCCGCTGAAAAACAGTTCCTCACCCAGATAGGCCGTAGCAAACTGCCCGGCCGTTACCGCGCTCTGCGGCCGGTCGAAATCCAGACACACCCCTTGCTCGGTACGCCAGAGGGTGGCCTGTTCGAGCGGCTGACGGTAACGGATCCGGGAGAGCACCCGCATCCCCTCTCCCAAAGGCGGGCGCAGGTCCTCCCGCACCCAATGTTCGTCCCGGGCCGGCACCCAAAGCGCTCTCCGGTAAAGTCCGGGATGCGACTTCCCCTGCCCCACGTACAGGATGTTGGCCTGGGTATCGGTCGCAATGACAAAAAGCGGTTCGGGACGACCGCCCACATCGAGCCCTTTGCGCTGACCGACGGTGAAAAAATGCGCTCCGTGATGCCGCCCGATGACTTTCCCGTCGGAAGGCGCATAGACATAGGGCTGGGCGCGGATTGCCCGGCGGGCTGCTTCGTCCGGGGCGGCGGCCAAGGCTTCCTCCCGCACTCGGTACACCGGACTGTCGGCCGGGATCTCGACGATGTCCCCCTCGCGGGCGGCAAGGCGCTGGCGGAGAAACTCGGGCAGCTTCACCTTTCCCACAAAGCAGATGCCCTGCGAATCCTTCTTGTCGGCCGTGACCAGCCCGGCCTGGGCAGCGATGCGGCGCACCTGGGGCTTGAGCAACTCGCCGATGGGGAACATGGCCCGGGAGAGCTGCTCCTGGGACAACTGACACAGGAAGTAACTCTGGTCCTTGTTGGGATCGCTACCGGCCAACAAACGGTACACGGTCTTCCCGTCCTGTTGCAAGGTCCCGATGCGGGCATAGTGCCCGGTGGCTACGCAATCGGCCCCCAGGTCCAATGCGGCCCGGAGGAAGACGTCGAATTTGATCTCCCGGTTGCACAGCACATCGGGGTTGGGGGTACGTCCGCGGCGGTACTCCTCGAACATGTAATCGACCACCCGCTGGCGGTACACCTGGCTCAGATCGACTACCGAAAACGGGATGTCCAGGGCACGGGCCACGAGCATGGCGTCGTTGCTGTCCTCCAGCCAGGGGCATTCTTTGGAGATGGTGACCGAGGTGTCGTGCCAGTTTTTCATGAACAGTCCGATGACTTCGTAGCCTTGCTCCTTGAGCAGGTACGCCGCCACCGAGGAATCCACTCCGCCGGAAAGCCCGACCACCACCCTTTTCTTGCGGGTATTCATTGCGTACGGTATGTGTTTTTGGACAAAAAAGGCCCTTGCGGGTATTAAACAAATGCAAAATTACGCATTCCGCTGGCATTCGACGGAATAAAAAACTATCTTTGTGCTGCAAATAATCCCTTAACAAAACCGATCATTGCCATGGCAAGCATCAAAAATCTGAAAAAAGAGATCCTGTATACCTACGGTGCGCTGCTAGACCAGTGCTATCTGATCCAGATGGTTTTCCCCAAGGTTGACCCCGAGGCAGCCCAGGCACTGTGCCAAGAGATAGAAAACGCCTATTCCGCTTCGCTGGACAAACTCTCCCGCCAGCAGGAAAAGAACTCCGCGGCCCGCGCCAAAGCCGCCCGCAAGGAATTCGACGCTACGGTGGAAGCCCTCTCGGCCAAGTTGGAAAAACTGGTGGGAGAAAAGGCCTGATCCCTCGGAAAGCACTCTTTCCCCGACAACTCCTCCGACGATTCCTCCCGGCTCGAATGGCCGGAGGCAAGGGTTGTACCCGTAAAGGGCGCAAGGATCCGAGGGGGGGCAAGAAAATCCCGAACGGGAAATGCGACGCGAAAACCGCAGGATATTTCCTGATGGTCCGGCCGCAGGCGTAAGGAGAATTCCCTTTTCGTCGCAAGAGGTTTTTCCCCGCAGAAAACGGGGGAACCGATCGGTATTTTAACGACATCGAACCATGAGATTATCTGTCAGAAAAGCGATATGGATCTTTGCGGGATGGGTGGTATGCACCCTTCCGCTTTCGGCCGGAAGGCTCGACAAGGCATTCGAGGCGCTGAGCATACACGACTATTTCAAAGCCCGTGAGTTGTTCGAAAAATCGCTCAAGAGCGATCCGATGCTGTCCAACTACGGATTGAGCGTCATCTTTTCCCGCAACAACAACCCGTTCTACCAGCTGGACTCGGCCTACGCCTGCATCGAACGCAGCCTCTCGGCCTACGACCAGATGAAAGACAAGGACCTGCGCAAGATCTTCGAGGAACAGGCTCTGAACAAGGACACGCTCTACGCTCAACGCCAGCGGATCGCTTCCCTAGCGCTGGATGCGGCCATCGAGAAGAATACCGTGCCGGCCTTGGAGTACGTGATCCGCAAGTATCCCTTTTCCCAACGCGCCGAAGAAGCGATAGAGCGCCGCGATGCTCTGGCATTTTCCCTGGCGCAGGCACAGAACACCTGGAGCGCGTACAAGACCTTTGCCGATACCTATCCCCAGTCCGCCCAAGCGGGCCGTGCCTGGGAACTGTACGAAAAACTGCTCTTCGAGCAGACCACCCGGGGGGATACGCCGGAGCAATACCTGGCTTTCGTGCGCGCCTATCCGGACAACGCTTATGTGCCGCAGGCTCAAAAGCGCATTTTTGAACTCACCACGGCCGATCGGACGCTGGAAGAATACTCTGACTTCGTACGCCTGTACCCGGACAATCCGTACGCCAGACAGGCTTGGGAAGCGATCTATCGTTTGTGGTTTTCGGACCTTTCGCCCGAGCGGGTGGAGGCATTCCGGCAGGTCTATCCCCAGTTCCCGATGCCGGCCATCCTGGAGGAGGATGTAAAACTGCGGGATGTGACTTACTTTCCGATCCTTTCCAAGGACAAACTCTACGGCTTTGTCAATTCGCTGGGGCAGGTGACGGTCGATCCGCAATACGACTTCGTGGACGATTTCTCCAGCCGGGCGGCGCTGGTGGGAAAAGGCGACCGGGTGTCGTACATCGACACGCGGGGCAGCTTGTTGGACGATTTCCGCTGGGAGGACGGTTTCCCGTTTCAGGGAGAACTGGCCGTGGTGATCCAGGACGGGCTGGAAGGGGTGATCAACAAGGCGGGCGGCGAGGTGCTTCCCATGGAATTCGACCGGATCTACTTACGGGAAACCGGCCCTATCCTCACGGAGAAAGGAGGGCTTTACCGCTATTATTCCCGGCGGGGGGAGCCGTTGTTCGAGCCGTTTGAAAAGGCGGAACTGTTCCGGGGAGATTCTGTGGCGGTAGTGGTCGCCAACGGAAAGGCGCGACTGATCGACCGGGAAGGGCGTTCGCTGCTGCCGGGAGATTTCACCGACTTGAAACCGCTGGGAGAAAGCATGCTGGCGGTAAAGGATTCGACCGGGAAATGGTCCTTGACCGACTACCGGGCTACTCCGCTCTCCACCAAGCGTTACGACGAGGTCGGGGAGATGTCGGACAGTCTGGCGGCCGTACGGGTGGGACAGAAATACGGTTATGTCGATCCGCAGGGCAAGGAAGCGATCGCGGTCAATCTGACGGCATTCGACGATATGGCGCGCGCGCGCTTTTCCGACGGACTGGCCAAAACGACCTACCGGGGAAAATACGGCATGATCGACAGCACGGGAAAACGCCTGCTGCCCAACTTGTTCGACGACATCATTCCTTCGCATCAATGGCCGGTGCCGGTACAGCGCGACGGGTTGTGGGGCTATGCGGGAAAGAACATGAACATCGTGATCCGATGCGTGTACGATGCGGCCCAGCCGTTCAAGAATGGGCGGGCGATCGTGGTGCGCAAGGGCCTTTGGGGGGTGATCAATCCCAAAGGCGAGATCCTGATCCCGCTCGAATACTCGAACATCGAGCCGCTGGGGGACGATCTGTACATCGTATCCCGGGACGGGAAGAGCGGTATCGTAAACCTGGAAGGGACGGTGATCCTCCCGATCGAATACGACCGTCTGCGCGAATACGCGCCGAACATCCTCCAGGTGGTGATGGACGGAGAGTTCCTCTACTTCGATATCCGCAACGGGAAGTTCCTCTACGCGGGCGAGAACTGATCCCGAAAAAATATCCCCAAGCGCGTGGGTGCGGGCAAGCAAAAGGCCG
>DCEW01000107.1 GCA_002314265.1 Flavobacteriales bacterium UBA1820 | reverse complement strand
AAAAAGTCAAGGCAAGCGCGCCTGGCCGAAAGGCCGGGCGCGCTTTTTTTCTTTGCAAGGTTTTTTGCAAGAGAAAAAAAGAGTAGTACATTTACAACGAACTTGAATTTTTCATTTTATAAGGCTTTTTTATGGTTCGCCCCCGAAAAGCGAACGTTGTCTGCCCCGGAAAACCGGGGCTTTTTTGTAAGGGACGATGCCGTTGCCGGGATCCTTCGTTTTCTTTTTCGGAAGAGTAGTGGGGGCGTTTTTGGCCGGCCTATTGTATGGGGAAAGAGCCGTTTTGCAAACCAAAAGAGGAAGAGCAAATATCGTGTCGCTAAACGGTGCGGACGAACGCCTTTTTGCGTACCTTTGGTAAGACAAGGCGGGGTTCGGTGAACTCCCGCGAGGGATCGTTCCTTTCGCCGGTGTTGAATTCATGCGGCCTGCCTTTGGGTAAAAACGAATCGTCTTATGAAAAAACTCGTGGTCTTTACCGGCGCCGGAGTAAGCGCCGACAGCGGCATCTCTACTTTCCGCGATTCGGACGGACTGTGGGAAAACTATCGCATCGAGGACGTATGTACTCCGGAAGCCTTGCGGGATCACCGCGACCGGGTCATCGACTTTTACAATGCCCGGCGGAGGGACGTGTTGGAGAAACAGCCCAATGCTGCGCATCGCGCCATTGCGGCACTGGAAAAGTATTTCAATGTGGAAGTCGTTACCCAGAACATCGACGACCTGCACGAGCGCGCCGGTTCGTCCCGGGTAACGCATCTGCACGGGGAAATCACCAAGCTGCGCAGCCAGGACGACCCCGAACTCATCTTCCCGCTTCAGGGATGGGAACAGCCCAAGGAGCTTCGCGCGCCTGACGGCGCGCTTGCCCGCCCGCATGTGGTATTTTTCGGCGAAGCCGTCCCGATGTTTCCCCAAGCGGCGCGCATCGTCTCCACGGCGGACCTCCTGGTAATCGTCGGCACATCGCTTGCCGTGTATCCCGCAGCTTCGCTGATCCATTACGTCCGTCCCGGCACAAAGATGTTTGTGGTCGATCCGCACATCCCCGCTTCGGTAGGAGCGGCGGTGGAAAAGATCCCGATGCGCGCCGCCGAAGGCATGCCCCTGCTGGCCGAGAAACTGGTTGAAAAATACGCCGAATGAAATGAAGGGGAGGGAAGTGCACTTGCGCCCTGCCGGCTGCGAGGATATTCCCGCGTTGGCTCGCTTGGTGCGGCAGACGATCCTCCGGGTCAATATCCGGGACTATACGCCCCGCCAGGTCGAGGCATGGGCCGCGCGCGGGGCCTCGGAGGCACGGTGGGAGGAACTGTGGAAGACGGCTTTGTCGTTCTTTGTGGCGCACGACGGGCAGGGAACCCTTTTGGGGGTCGTCTCGGTCGATGGCAGAGGGTATCTCCATTCGCTCTTCGTGCATAGTGAGCACCAGGGCGAAGGGATCGCGACGGCTCTTTTGCTCATGGCCGAGGATTACGCCCGCTCCCGGGGAGCCGTTCGTCTGTACAGCGAGGTCAGCTGGACGGCACGGCGCTTTTTCCTGGCGCGCGGCTTTCGGGAGATCGCGCTTCAAAAGGTGGAGGTAAACGGGGTGTCGATGGAAAATTTCCGGATGGAAAAAAACTTGTGAGAGGTCTCGTGTATTTTGTCTTGAGGTGCAGGGAGAACCTTGGGCTTGCTTTTGCCTGTTTTTTCGTCCGGAAATATTTGGGTACAAAGGAGGGCTTGATCCCAAACTTCTAAAGTGTGCTGTCGGGGAAATGTCTTTCCGATGGTTTCTCTCCGGGAAGAAAGTGTAAAAAAATCCCGCCACCGATGGTGGCGGGATTTTTCGTGTTCCCGGAGTGGGAAGGCGAGGTTATTTTTCGCAGCTGCACGGGGTGCCGAGATCGGCCTTGCGCATATCGCCTTCTTTCTCGAAGGCAATATGGAACGAAAGGGCTTTCTGCAAGCATTCCGGCGTGTGGCAGCCTTGCGTCATCTTGATGTAGTCGCGCAGCAGGGGACGGTAGTCGGGGTGTGCGACTTTCTCGATGATCTCGTTGGCGCGCTGGATGGGCGATTTGCCTCGCAGGTCGGCCACACCGTATTCGGTGATGATGACCTTGACGGAGTGTTCCGAATGATCCAGGTGCGATACCATCGGCACGATGGAGGAGATGAGTCCGCCTTTGGCCTCCGAGGGGGTGGTGAAGATGGACAGGTAGGCGTTGCGGGTGAAGTCGCCCGATCCGCCGATACCGTTCATCATCTTCTTGCCCAGGATGTGGGTGGAGTTGATGTTGCCGAAGATGTCGGCTTCGATGGCGGTGTTGATGGTGATGAGTCCCAGTCGGCGTACGATCTCGGGGTTGTTGGAGAGTTCCTGCGGACGGAGAACTACCTTGTCGCGGAAGAAGTCCATGTGGGCGTACACTTCCTGCATGGCCTTTTCGCTCAGGGTCAGGGAGCATCCGCTGGCAAATTTGCAACGTCCTTTTTCCATCAGGCCGACCACGGCATCCTGGATCACTTCGGTGTACATCTCAAAGGGAGGTACTTCCTCGTTTTCGCCCAGGCAGCCCAGTACGGCATTGGCGATGTTGCCCACACCGGACTGGATGGGCAGGAACGTCGAAGGAATGCGGCCGGCTTTCATCTCGGCAGCCAGAAAGTCGGCTACGTTCTGACCGATGCGCATCGTTACTTCGTCCAGCGGCGAGAAAGGGGCTACTCCGTCGGAAACGTGTGTCTCGACGATGCCCACGATCTTGGCCGGATCGACCTTGAGCGTAGGAACACCGATGCGGTCGGACGGCTTGTAGATGGGAATTTCCCGGCGGTACGGCGGATCGGCCGGTTCGTACAGGTCGTGGATGCCGCGCAGCGTTTTGGGGTGGTAGCTGTTGAGTTCGATGATGATCTTTTTGGCCAGACGGGCGTACGTAGGGCAGTTGCCTACTCCGGAGGTGAGGGTGATTTCGCCTTCAGGGGTTACGTCGCAGGCTTCGATGACGGCTACGTCGATGTCGCCCAGGAATCCATAGCGGATGTCCTGTGCCAGTTGGGAGAGGTGGTAGTCGAAATAAGCGGCTTCCCCTTTGTTCAGGGCGGCACGCAGGTCTTTGTTCGACTGGTAGGGCGTACGGAACTTGATGGCATGGGCGCGGGCGAGGGCTCCGTCCAGGTGGTCGGAGGTCGAGGCACCGGTAAATACGCCTACCTTGAAGGGACGTCCTGCCTGGTGTTCTTCCTCGGCTCTTTTAGCCAGCGCTTCCGAAACGACCTTGGGGCTTCCTGCAGCGGTAAATCCGCTGAAACCGATGTTGTCGCCGTTCTGGATGAGCTTTGCGGCATCTTCGGCCGAAATGAATTTGTAAGACATCTTTTTGAAACTGTTTTATAGTTTGATTTTCAGTATTTTGTCAAAATAAACCGGGCGATCGTAAACAAACACACAAAGTTAGGCAAAAGTTTCCAACCGGCTTGCCTTCCCTCCCGGCTTTTTTGCCCTTTGTTCATTCTTTATTCGACTGGCGCACCACCACCATTGTTACCGCTGTAACGACCAGGGCCAATCCCAGGAGGCTCTTTATCCCGAAGCGTTCTGAAAAACACCACACGCCCATCAGCACGGCTACCACCGGTTCCATCGAGCCCAGGATGGCCGTAACGGTCGATCCGACGTATTTCACGGCCAGAATGAGCGTAAAATCCGAAATGACCGTCGGCAGCAAAGCCAGCAGCAACAGGCGGACCAGGGTGGATGTGTCGGCGATGGGTTCCACCCCGGTGGTCGCGGCGGCGTACCCGGCAAACAGGGCGGTGGAGGCGACAAAGACGTAGAACGTCAGCACGATCGGGTCGATGGCCTCCACGCCCGAGCGGTTGACCCCTACGATGTACGTGGCATAGGTCCCTACGGTCATCAGTACCAGCAGCAGCCCTTCGAGGCGAATCGTGCCTTCCCCCCAACTGAGCAGGGCGACGCCGGAGATGGACAGCAGGGCGGCGCGCAGGAGTGTGCCCGAGCGTTTTTCCCCGAAGAAGGTCGTCATGATCACCGTAACGACCACTGGATACAGAAAGTGGATGGTGGTAGCCACTCCGCTGGGGATGTATTGGTAGGACAGGGTGAGCCCCATGGAGGTCGAGGCGTAGAATACGCCCAGCAGCAATATTTTGAGTAGCAGGCGGGGCGATACCCGGAAGTTTTTTCGCAGCACCACTCCGGCCAGGCCCATGGCCAGGGTGGCAATGGCAAAACGGTAGAAAAGCAACGAGGGGGCTGCCATCGCACCGCTGACCAGAATCGGAATGGAAAACAGGGGGATCAGTCCGAAGGTCGAGGACGAGGCCAGGGCGTAGACGATGCCTTTGAGGCTTTTCATGGGCAGTGTTCGTTCGTTTGTTCTTTCGTTTTCTCCTTTCGGGAGGAGCCTACCGAGCGGTGGGCGGCCCCTGTTTCAGAAGGGGCGGGGAGGGGTTGCGGTGGACTTTTCCGGCGGGGCGGGCAAGCGCGAAGCGGCGAACCCTTCGGGGTTCGCCGCTTCGCTGTATCTGCGCCCGGGGAGGGAACTTATTGCTCTTTTCCCTCGCCCCAAAGGGCGATCTGTTCGGCGGTCAGCGCCGGGATGTCCAGTTTGTGTTTTTTCCGGTAAATGCTCAAGGCTTGCTGGACTTGTGTGGGTTTTTGTGCACGGATTTTTTCCATCGAGTCGTATCCGGCGGCGATGACGTGTTCGACCCATTCCTGGGGAACGCCGGCTGCGAGCAGTTCGGCGCTGTTGTCCTTGCCTTCCACGTCCCATACTTCGGGGCGCATCTGGGGGAAGAACAGTACATCCTGGATGGACGGGGCGCCGGTCATCATCATCACCAGGCGGTCGATGCCGATGCCAATGCCTCCGGTAGGCGGCATGCCGTATTCGAGGGCGCGCAGGAAATCCTGGTCGATGTACATCGCTTCGTCGTCGCCGCGTTGCAGCAGGGCCATTTGCGCCTGGAAGCGTTCGCGCTGATCGATCGGGTCGTTCAACTCGGAGTAGCAGTTGGCCACTTCCTTGCCGGCCACCATCAGTTCGAAGCGTTCGGTGAGCTGGGGATTGTCGCGGTGGCGTTTGGTCAGCGGCGACATTTCGATCGGGTAGTCGGTGATGAAGGTCGGCTGGATCATCTTCCCTTCGGCATAGGCACCGAAGAGTTCGTCGATGAGCTTGCCTTTGCCCATCGAGTCGTCTACCTCGACGTTGAGCTTGCGGCAGGTCTGGCGCAAAGCGTCTTCATCCATTCCGGTGATGTCCACTCCGGAGTGTTCCCGGATGGCATCGGTGATGGTCATGCGGCGGAACGGTGCCTTGAAGCTGACGCGGTGTTCGCCGATCTGCGCTTCGGGCGAACCGTTGACGGCCGTGCAGACTCTTTCGAGCAGTTGTTCGGTCATGCCCATCATCCACAGATAGTCCTTGTACGCGATGTAGAGTTCCATGACGGTAAACTCGGGGTTGTGCGTACGGTCCATGCCCTCGTTGCGGAAGTCGCGCGAAAACTCGTAAACCCCTTCGAAGCCGCCCACGATCAGGCGTTTGAGGTACAACTCGTTGGCAATACGCAAGTAGAGCGGGATGTCCAGGGCGTTGTGGTGTGTGATGAAGGGACGAGCCGATGCGCCGCCCGGAATGGCTTGCAGCACGGGCGTTTCCACTTCCAGATAACCGCGCTCGTTGAAAAACTCGCGCATGGTGTTGATGATCTTGGTGCGCTTGAGGAAAACATCCTTCACCCCTTCGTTGACGATCAGGTCCACGTAGCGTTGGCGGTAGCGCTGCTCGGGATCGGTAAAGGCGTCGTACACATTTCCGTCCTTGTCCTTTTTCACCACCGGCAGCGGGCGGAGCGATTTGGCCAGCACGGTGAGCTGGTGCACGTGAACCGATTTTTCTCCCGTTCCGGTGCGGAATACGGTGCCTTTTACCCCGATAAAGTCGCCGATGTCGAGCAGCTTCTTGAATACGGTGTTGTACATCAGTTCTCCTTCGGGCAGGTCGTCCCGCGAGACATACAACTGGATGCGGCCTTCGGCGTCGAGCAGTTCGGCAAACGAAGCCTTGCCCATTATGCGGCGGCTCATCATTCGTCCGGCCAGCACCACTTCGGTGCCTTCGAGCTGGTCGAAATTTTCGCGGATGTCGCGGGTATGGTGGGTCACGGGAAATTCGGCGGCAGGATACGGGTCGATGCCGGCCTGACGCAATTTCTCCAGCGCCTCTCGGCGTACGATCTCCTGTTCTGAAAGGTGTGCGCTCATCGTGAAAAGTTTTTTTTGCGCCGCGGGGATGCGGCGGCGGTTTTTTGTGAGTGCAAATATAGTGAAAGGCGGGTGTAGCGGCAAATCGAAAACAGCGTTTTCGTATTTGACGAATGCCGAGCCGCATCCTGTATTATCAAAATATACGGCTTATCCCCGTGCAGGACAATTTTTTTCCCGGCCAAACATGCTCTCCTTCCCACAGAGGTTGGAGAAACGAAATGAAAAAAAAAAGTAAAATTTGCTTGACTTTTTGTAAAGTGTGCTTTACTTTTGGCCTTGAAAACATCCAATCATTTTACGCCATGGAAAAAACCTATCTATTCCCCTCGTCGTGCAAGAAAGCAGGCTTGGGAATGTTCGTCCCCTTTGCCGTCGCAGGGGTTTGTATGCTGGGCGGTTGGTGGAACCTCGAATGGTCGCTGCCGGTGTTTGCCCTGGCTGCGGATCCGCTGGGAGCCTCGGGAGGGAGTTTCGTTACCGTGCACACGGACGTTTTTCCCACGCTGGTCATTTTCGGCCTGGTGGTGAGTTTGCTGATGATCTGCTTCTCCCGCGAGAAGGACGAAGACGAGTATGTGGCCCAGCTGCGTTGCCGGACTTTGGTCGTGTCGGTCATGGCCTCGTACGTGTGCCTGCTGGTGGGCAACCTGTTTATCTACGGGTTTCCGTTTCTCACCTTTCTGTTTGTCAATCTGTTCACGGTGCTGGTGGTGTACGCCTTGCTGTTTCACTACCGCCTGTACCGTTCCCGAAGAAGTGCCGGCTATGAAGAATGAGCTGAAAGTGTTGCGGGCATCGCGGCAGATGACGCAGCAGCAGTTGGCCCAGCAGGTGGGAGTGAGCCGGCAGACGATCCACGCGATGGAAACGGGGCGTTATGTGCCTTCTACGGTGTTGGCCCTGAAGGTAGCGCACGTCTTCGGTCGGGGAGTGGACGAGGTGTTTTTCCTCGAAGAAGGGGACTGAAATGTTAAATCTTCGGTAAAATCGTCCTCCGGGTGCAACCTTTTTCCCGCCTTTGTCGTCTAATGTAATAGCGAAACCTAAAAAACAACGGTGTGATGAGGATATTTCTTTTGGTCATACTGGCTTTGAGCATGAGCAATGCCTGGGCGTACAGCGAAGGAAAGGATCAGCGGACGCTCGAACGCAAGACCCGCCAACTCACGCGGGAGGCCGAGCGTATGGCGCGGCAGAGCGAGCGATATGCCGCACGATGCCGCAAGGCGTATGTCTCTCCCCGGAGATGGAAACGTCGGGCGGAACGTCTGGCGGAGCGGGGTAAGGAATACGCCCGGCTTTGCCGCTTGGTGGAGAATTCGGGAAGAAAAGCCCCGGGGTCGGTTCGTATGCCGGAAGTTTCTGTAAAAGAAGTCCCAGCACCCGCAGGACGTTGGGCCGGGCGTTGTCTCGCTCTGGCCGCCGAGGCGGGAACGTGCCCGGGTGCGCCGACAGCTCGCCGCCTCGGGCAGGAGTACTGGAGGCTTTCGCCTTCTTTGGCCGGGGAGTTGGCGGCACTGCCCGGTGAAGTGCGCCGGGAGTTGCTCCGCCACTGGCGGGCTTTGCCGAAGGGGGTGCGGGCCATTCCGGTGATCGATGCCATCGGGGAGGTGTTGCGCCATCCGGGAAGGTACCAACGGGAGACGCTGCGGTGGGCGCAGCAAGGGGAGGGGGATTTGTAAAACCGCTCCGATTTGCTTAAATTTGTGAGAGAAAGATAAAAAGTGCGATGAAAATACTGGGAAACATCCTTTGGCTGGTCTTCGGAGGGCTGATGATCGCCCTGGAGTACTTTGTGGCGGGGATCGCCTTGTGCGTTACCCTGATCGGGATACCGTTTGGCATTCAGGCGTTCAAACTGGGAGTTTTGTCCCTGTGGCCTTTCGGCAACAAGGTGGTGAACATGCCCCAGGAGCCGGGGTGCCTGTCGGTGGTGATGAACATCCTTTGGATCTTGATCGGGGGGATATGGATCGCCCTTTCCCACTTGCTGTGGGGGATCGTGCTGTGCATCACGATCGTGGGTATCCCGTTCGGCCGTCAGCACTTCAAGTTGATGGCGCTTTCGTTCACGCCTTTTGGAAAGAGCATCGTTTAGTTGTTAGTTGGATATACTTTGATGATTATTGTTCGGACTCGGGCCAGGCAAGGATTGCCTNNTGGCCCGAGTTTTTGTGCGGGGAGGCTCCGTTCGTGTTTTTCCCGGGAGGCGCTCCGGCGAGAGGTGAAAAGTTTTGTGCGTTCTTCCGCGTTGTGCAAGTGGGGTTTATTTTCCCCTTCGGAGGGTGCGGTAGGAGAGGATGTACACTGTGATGCCGGTAGCCAGTGCCAGCAGGAGAATGCGCAGCAGGAGATTCTCCACCAGCCATCCTGCGCTGTACCCCAGGGTGATCCACACGAGCGATACCGAGACGATCTTGGCGCGCAGCGGGATGGCGCGTTGTTCCCGGAACTGCCGGATGTAGGGGCCCAGGCGTTTGTGTGCGAGCAGGCGTTGGTAGAGGCGGGGAGATCCCTTGATCCACAGGGCGGCCGTGAGCAGCAGGAAGGGCGTGGTGGGCAGCAGCGGGAGAAAGATCCCGAGGATGCCCAGCGCGAGCGACAGACTGCCCAACAGGACGTACACGCGTTTCATGTCAGCGGGTCGTGGGGGCGGGGAGGATTTTCTCGTGTTCGGCGCACGGGGGAATTTCGTCCAGGTAGTGCGAGACGAACAGCAGGGTCTTGTCGCGCTGCCGTGCCAAGGTCTCTACGAGGGCCCCGCAGAGGCGTTTCTTTCCGGCGTCCAGCCCGTGGAACGGTTCGTCGAGTACGAGCAGGTCGGGGTCTTTGACAAAGGCGCGCGCGAGCAGCACCAGGCGCTGTTGGCCGTACGAGATTTGGGTGAAGGGTTTCCCGGCGAGGTCTTCGGCGTCGAAAAGGCGCAACCACTCCCGGGCGGCAGCGGTTTGCTCCGGGGTGCAACGACGGTACAGGCCCACCGAGTCGAAGAAACCGGAGGCGACCACTTCTTCGCACGGGATGGGCTCCAGGTAGTAGGTGTGCATCTCGGGCGAGACGTAGCCGATGCGTTTCTTGATGTCCCAGATGCTTTCGCCGGTGCCTCTTCGGCGGTCGAACAGGACGATGTCGTTGGCATACGCCTGGGGGTTGTCGCCGCAGATCAGGCTCAGGAGCGTCGATTTTCCCGAACCGTTGGCTCCGACCAGTGCCCATTTCTCTCCCCGGCGCACTGTCCAGTCCACATCCCGCAGGATGGGGTGCCCCTGGTAGGAAACGTTCACGCGGTTCATCTGAACGGCGATGGAAAACGAAGCGGACGGGTGGATGGCTGCCGGGAAGTCGAACGCCTTGGGAGCCTCCTCGCCGAACAACCGGGCTTTGAGCCGGGAATCGTGCTGGAAATCCTCGCGGCTCATCGGCGGAAGCACTTCCATCGCGCACAAGGGCAATACCCGGTCGATCCACTCGGGGATGTCCGCCGGGTCGGAGACCACCAGGATGCATTGCAACAGGCCTTTTTCACACAGGGAGCGCAGCATCCGGTCCAGCACCGCGCGCGAGGGAGCGTCCAGGCCGATGAAGGGATTGTCCAGAATGAGCATTCGAGGGTCGCCGCACAAGGCGCGGGCTACGAGCAGTTTGCGCAATTCCCCGCTGGAGAGGGAGATGGCGCGCCGACCGGCCAGGTGTCCTATCTCGAAACCTTCCCGTCCGAAGGACTCCCCTTGGCACAGTTGGGGAAAGACCTCCTCCACCCGGGGCGAGGCATCCGTTTCGGTGGCGTTCCAGCGTTGCTGGTAGTACATGTTCCTCAGTTCGGCCGGGGGATGGATGTCGTGGAAGGAAAGGGAGCGGATGGCGGCCGTCCCTTCGGGGTGATATATGTTTATGATCCCGCTGCGCAAGGGAACGCGTCGGGTCAGCAGGCCCGTGAGCAGGCTTTTTCCGGCGCCGTTGGGCCCGACCACGGCCCACGATTCGCCTTGGGCGATGCTCCAGTCCACTGGGCGGGTGAAACGGAATTCGGGGCGCAGCGGTACGGCGGCTTCCATGCGGGCAAAGAGTTCTTGCGGTTGGGACATGGCAAGGGGGTGTTTTCAGTTCGGGAGCAAAAGTACGCAATGCCGGGCGCAGGGGCAAGGGGGAACGGCCGAAGTTTTTGCAATGGGGATAGGGCTGATACGCATCCGGGACGCCGGCTGTTTTTCCCGACCTTCCGGGTGGATGGGCAGCCATTCCTTATCCTGTCCTTTCCTGGCGGAAAAGAGACGGGGGAGGAGAGGGTGAAAATTTCCGGACGGGCTTGTGTAGGGAAAAGAGTTTTTCCTTAATTTTGAAAAAATAGAAACGCGTAAAAACTACTCGCTATGGATGCTTTGTTCGTTTGGTACGTATGGTTGGCTGTGGCGCTGATCACGCTCATCCTGGAGGTATTCACTTCGGGGTTTGTCATCGGGTGTTTTTCGGTCGGAGCGCTGGTATCGGCCATCGTGGCGGCGTTGGGCGGCGGGATGAACGCCCAGCTCATCGTCTTTGCAGCCGTAACGGTAGGGGTCTTTGCCTTTATCCGCCCCTTTGCCTTGAAGTACCTGCTGCGCGCCCGCAACCGGGTGGCTACCAACAACGATGCGCTGATCGGCCGCACGGGACAGGTGGTAACGGCCATCGACAATGCGGCCATGCGCGGTGAAGTGCGGGTGGACGGCGATATTTTCCCGGCGCGTTCGCACTCCGGGGCAGCTATCCCCTCGGGATGCGATGTGCGGATCGTGGCTTTGGAGAGCATCACGCTCATCGTCGAACCGCTCGAGGGCTCTTCGCAGGCTTGATCGGGGATTCCCTGCTTTAGTTCCCGCAAAGACGCTCTTACGTCGGAAGTGGTTCCGCTATGTGAGGCGGAAAGACCAAAGACAAACCATAACAGACCATAAACCAAAACGCTTAAGAACATTATGGACGGATTTACAGCAGGCACGGTAGTGCTCATTATTCTCGCCATCCTCGTGATCGTGATCCTGGCCAAGGGTATCCGCATCATTCAGCAGTCCGAGGTGATGATCATCGAACGGCTCGGCCGTTATCACAAGACGCTCCATTCGGGGATCAACGTCATTATTCCCATCATCGACCAGCCGCGCAGCATCCTGTGGCGTTATGCGCAGGAGATCCCCGGGGCGGGCGTGGTAGTGCGCCATGTATCCAAGGACCGGATCGACCTGCGCGAGACGGTGTACGACTTCCCGAAGCAGAACGTGATCACGCGCGACAACATCGTAACCGAGATCAATGCCCTGATTTATTTCCAGATCATGGATCCGGTGCGTTCGGTGTACGAAATATCCAACCTGCCGCAGGCAATCGAAAAACTGACGCAGACCTCCCTGCGTAACGTGATCGGCGACCTGGATCTGGACCAGACCCTTACTTCGCGCGATACGATCAATTCCCGTTTGCGCGAGATCCTGGACGAAGCTACCAACAAGTGGGGCGTAAAGGTAAACCGTGTCGAGTTGCAGGACATCAACCCTCCGCGCGACATTCGCGATGCGATGGAGAAGCAGATGCGTGCCGAACGCGATAAACGCGCCATGATCCTCGAAGCGGAGGGAACCAAGCAGTCGCAAATCCTCCACGCCGAAGGTCAGATGGAAGCTCAGATCAAGAAAGCCGAGGGAACCAAACAGGCGCAGATCCTCGAAGCCGAAGGACAGGCCGAAGCCCGTATCGCTGTCGCTACGGCCGAGGCTACCGCCATCGAACGGGTCGCCGCGGCTCTGGGCAAAGGGTGTGCGACCGATCCGGCTCAGTATCTCATCGCGGTGCACTACCTCGAAACGTTCAATGCCCTGACGGCCGGACAGGACAACAAGACCATCTACCTGCCGTACGAGGCTACCGCCGCGCTCGGTTCGCTGGGAGCGATCAAGACTTTGTTTGAGAAAACCCCGCTTCCCGATCCGACCCAAACCGGGACGCGTTCTGCCCGAACCGCTTCCCGGCAGAAGGAAGACTAAACAAGCACGGACACAATTCCCATTAAAAATGCCCCGAAAGCAGATCTTCCGAGGCATTTTTAAGATAGAAAAAGAACGATCGTTTTTACCGATTCGAGACGAACCCTCCCCTCCCGTCCGGGGCCGGCGAGGGAAATACGACGATATCGTGAAGCTGAGGTCCGTCCATGGGGCGGAGAGGTGTAGAAGTAGAAGTAGAAGAGGACTCGCTACAGGCTTCTGCGTAAAGTTATCGCTGTTCCGTTTCTGTCCCGAAATATCTGCTAAAACAACATAACCACCTCGTTTTGAGGTGGTTACGCTACTTTTGTAGCGAGAGCTGGACTCGAACCAGCGACCTTCGGGTTATGAGCCCGACGAGCTACCTACTGCTCTATCTCGCGATGTTGACGGTGCAAATATACGGCAAAATATCGGCCGATGCAAGTTTTTTTCTCCCCCGGGGGAATTTTTCGTACCTTTGCTCCGCTTTGCCGCCCCGGGCGGCACGGTATCCGATGAGAAAAAACCGCATTAGAACCACCTCTCCCGTTGTGTATTTTCGCCGTTGGGCGCGCCACCGCTATGCCGCATTCGCATCGCTGGGCCGGCAGGTGAAGATCGCCCGCCTGCGCACCGACATGTGCCAGGGAGAAGAACGGAAGGGAGGCCGTGCGCTTTTCTCGCTCGGGGACAGTTTCACCGCCTGCGACTCGATCGGACAGGGAGAAATTCCCTCGCCACCCGACCCGCAGGAAGCGGAAAAGACCTTCTTGATACAAGTTTTAGCAGTAACTCCTCGGACCGATTGCCCGCAAGGCGCCAACCGGCCCCGAGCCACGTATATGCCCGGGAAGGAGTTTGTTCCGTCGACGGAACAAACTCCTTCCCGGGCTTGTTTTTTAACCGATCTGTTATGGACATAGAACAACTGAAACAACGCGTGCTTTCCGGTGGAGAGATCGACCGGGAAGAAGCCTTGGCACTGTACCGCCAGGCGGACCTGGATACCTTGTGCGCCGCTGCGGACGCCATTCGCCGGCATTTTACCGGCAACCGCCTGGATACCTGTTCCATCATCAATGCCCGCTCGGGCATCTGTTCCGAGGACTGCGCCTGGTGCGCACAATCGGTCTCGTACACCACTGGAGTGGCGCAGTACGACATCATCGACGAGCAGGACGCGCTTCAGGCCGCCCTGGGCAATGAACGCTATGGCGTGCACCGTTTCTCGATGGTAACCGCCTCGCGGGCCTTTCCCCGCTCGCGGGTGGAGAAAGCCTGCGAGATCTACCGGAAGATACACCGCCAAGGCAGCGGCCGCTTGAGCCTTTGTGCCTCGATGGGGCTCCTGGACCTTCCCCGGATGAAGATGCTGCGCGAGGCTGGGGTAACGCATTACCATATCAATCTGGAGACTTCCCGGCGTTTTTTCCCTTCTCTGGTGAAAAAGCACACCTACGATGACAAGCTGCAGACCATGCACTATGCCCGCCAGGCGGGTCTGAAGATCTGCTCGGGCGGCATCATCGGAATGGGGGAAACGGTGGAGGACCGCATCGACCTTGCGCTGGAATTGCGCAAGCAAGGCGTGAAATCCATCCCGCTGAACATCCTGAGTCCCATCAAGGGCACCCCGCTCGAAAACGCCGCCCCCCTGTCCGGGGAGGATGTCCTGCGAACCATTGCCGTGTGGCGTTTCATCCACCCCGAGGCCTTCATGCGGTTTGCCGGAGGGCGTTTGCGGGTGGCCGACATCGTCCGGAGGGCGTTTTCCTCGGGAATGAACGCGCTGATGGTCGGCGACATGCTCACTACGGCCGGCCCGAAGATAGAAGGCGACCTGCAGATGATCCGCGAAATGGGTTTTGAACCGAACCGGGAAGAATAAATGAAATCGCTATGGTAGATTACGACAAAATAGACCTGAAAATAGACCGTGAGCACCTCTGGCATCCTTACACCTCGACCATCGACCCCTTGCCGGTGTATCCGGTAGACCGCTGCAAGGGCGTGTACATTTATCTGAAGACCGGTCAGCGGCTCATCGACGGGATGAGTTCCTGGTGGGCGGTGATCCACGGCTATCATCACCCCCGACTGGACCGTGCCGCCCGGGCGCAACTCTCCCGCGCCTCGCACGTAATGTTCGGCGGGCTGACCCATGCCCCGGCCGTCGGTCTGGCCGAGCGTTTGCTCACGGTGTTGCCCCAAGGCCTGGACAAGATCTTTTATTCCGATTCGGGTTCGGTCGCGGTGGAAGTAGCCATGAAGATGGCGCTCCAGTACCAGAGCTCCCGCGGGAAATCGGCCAAGACCACCTTTATGACTATCCGCAACGGGTATCACGGCGACACCTGGCATGCCATGTCGGTCTGCGACCCGGTAACCGGGATGCACGGGATCTTCAACGGCCGCCTGGCCGTCCAACACTTCGTGGATACCTTTCCCGGAGGGTTTTCCGAACCGGTGAACCTCTCGGTGGTCGAAGCGCTGGAAAGGGAAGTGAAGGCAAAAGCCGACACCCTGGCGGCCTTTATCCTCGAACCGGTCGTTCAGGGGGCCGGAGGAATGCGCTTTTACAACCCGCAGTACCTCGTGCACCTGGCCCGTATCTGCCGCAAGTACGACGTGCTGCTCATCTTCGACGAGATCGCTACCGGCTTCGGGCGCACCGGATGCTGGTGGGCCGGGCAGCACGCCGGGGTGGTGCCGGACATCATGTGCATCGGCAAGGCGATCACGGGCGGTTACATGTCCTTTGCTGCGACCATCGCCACGAAGGAAGTGGCCGATACGGTATGCGCAGGGGAGGCCGGTTGTTTCATGCATGGCCCGACCTTCATGGGCAATCCGATGGCCTGTGCCATTGCCTGCGAGAGCTTCGACCTGCTCCGGGAAAAAGGGTTTTCCCGGATCGCTCAACTGGAGAGCATCATGCGGCGGGAGCTGGCTCCCGCCGCCGAGCTGCCCACCGTGCGGGAAGTGCGCGTGTTGGGAGCCATCGGGGTGGTCGAAATGGCGCAGCCGGTCGATATGGCCACCCTGCAGCGAAAGTTTGTCGAAAACGGCATCTGGGTGCGCCCCTTCGGACGCCTGGTGTACATCATGCCGCCGTATGTGATCACCGATGCGCAGTTGCAACGCCTGTGCCGGGCGATGATCCGGTGCATCGCCGAGTAACGGGGCGGAAAAAGGGGAAAAACGAGACGTTATGCCACAGCAGGAAAACAGCAGTTCGTTTTACCGGGACCTCGAACAGCGCTTGGAGCAGCTGCACCAGCAGGGACAGTGGAGGGAACTCCGCCGTTCGGACTACGGGCTGCCGGAGATGACCTTCGAGGGAACGCGCTATCTGAACCTCTCGTCCAACGATTATCTGGGTCTGGCCAACGATGCCGCGTTCAGGGGGGAATTCCTCTCCCGGGTGCAGGATACCCGTCTGGGGGCGACCGGATCGCGGCTGATGACGGGCAATACGCTCCCGTATGCCGATTTTGAACAGCAGTTGGAGCGCACCTACGGGCTCCCCGCGCTGGTTTTCGGTTCGGGCTACCATGCCAATACGGGCGTTCTTCCCACCCTGGTCTCCTCGGGCGATCTGGTGCTGGCCGACCGTCTGGTGCACGCCAGTATTCTCGACGGGGTGTTGGCCTCCAAAGCCGACTTCCAGCGTTACCGCCACAACGATTACGAGCATCTGGAAACCCTGCTCGCGCGCAACCGTTCGCGGTACCGCTACGTGTGGATCGTCTCGGAAACCATCTTTTCGATGGACGGCGACCGGGCCGACTTGGCGCGTCTGGTCGATCTCAAAAACCGTTACGAAGCCCTCCTGTACCTCGACGAGGCGCACAGCATCGGGACCGACGGAGAGGACGGCTTGGGAATGTGCCGTCAGGCAGGCGTACTGGAGCAGGTCGATGTGGCGGTCTTTCCGATGGGCAAGGCAATGGCTTCGCACGGGGCATTCGTGCTGGCCAAGAGGCCCCTGCGGGACTATCTGGTCAATACTTCGCGGCCGATGATCTTTTCTACGGCGCTCCCACCGGTCTGCGTGGCCTGGAGTGCTTTTGTCTTCTCGCGGATGCAGTCGATGGCACCGGAGCGCGAGCGTTTGCAGCACAACTCCGCGCAACTGCGCGAAGGGCTCCGGGGAATGGGCTACCGGGTGTTGGGTCAGAGCCACATCCTGCCGGTGGTCTTCGGGGACAACGAGGCGGTTTTGCGGGCATCCGCGCAGCTGCGCGCACAGGGGATATGGGCCACCGCGATCCGTTACCCGACCGTTCCCCGGGGCGAGGCGAGGATCCGCCTGTCGGTCAGCTCCGCATTTTCTTCCGATCAGATACAGCGCATCTTGCAAGCATTCGATACGTGTAAAAGATGAAACATCAGTGGATCTGTAAACATACGGAGGGAGCCCGCCGGGTTCTTCTCTTTTTCAACGGCTGGGGGCAGGACAGCCGGGCAATA
>DCEW01000045.1 GCA_002314265.1 Flavobacteriales bacterium UBA1820 | reverse complement strand
GCGGAGCCAAATGGCTTCGCCCCCCGCTCGCTTACCCGACAAGGCTAATGGCCCGCCGCCGCCTCGCGCAGCAGCCGCATCCGGTCGACCTTTCCCGTAGAAGTTCGGGGAAAAAGCGGCACGAACACCACCTGACGCGGCCGACGATAAGGATCGAACGCCTCGCGCATCCGCACCTCCAGGTCGGGAAAATCCGCCGCGCACCCCTCGACAAAGAGCACCTGCCGCTCGCCCAACCTCTCGTCGGGCACCCCGCCCACGAGGAACTTCCCCGCCGGAAGCATCCCGGCCAGGACCTCTTCGGTATCCTCGGGGAAAATCTTGATCCCCCCGGAATTGATCACCGTATCGGCCCGTCCCCGCCACAGGAAATGCCGCTGGTCGAGCAGCACCGCCCGGTCGCGGGTCATCACCCGTTCCCCCGCCACTGCCGGCGCATCGATCACCAGGCAGCCTTCCCCCGAAAGGGAAAAGCACACCCCATCGAGTGCCGTGTAAGCCTTCTCTCCCGAAGGGTACAGCTCCCGCACCGCCACATGGGTTACCGTCTCGGTCATTGCATAAGACTGGTAGATCGCCGTCTCGGGCAGGCGGCATTCGGCCAACCGGCCCAGAAAAGCCTCCGACACCGCGCCGCCCCCCACCAGCACCTTCCGGATGCGGGACAGCGCCTCCACACTCTCATAGAGTTGCAAGGGCACCAGCGCCGCAAAGTCGAACCGCCCCTCCACCTGCTCCAAAGGCCGGGAAGACGGCACCACCGCCCGCAAATCCCACCCCGCAGTCAAAGCCCGTACCAGCATCATCCGCCCGGCGATATAAGCAATGGGCAAGCACAGCAGCGCGCGCGTATCCACCCCCAAGCCGAAACGTCGGCATGTCATCCGTGCGCTGGCCACCATGCGGCTTTTTTCGATCTCCATCGTCTTGGGTACCCCCGTCGAACCCGAAGTATGGCAGCGGATCGTCCGCCCAGTGTCGAGGCACCGATACAGGAAGTCGGTTGTCTCCCTCGCGTAGGCCGCCGAACCCTCCCCGACGGGGAGGGTTTTCTCCAGCTCTTGGCAGAATAACGCCGGATCGTCCCCCGGACGAAGGCCGTTGAGACGGAAACGGGGATGGATTTTCATGTCGGACATCTTGAAAGGGAATGAAGAAAAAAGTGATCGGTTATTCGTTTTGAGCCACCGCCGCCAGGAGTTTCTCTTCGGGCAGGATCACGTGTTTGTCCGCAAGGGCCACCAATCCGCTCTTGCGGAAGTCGCTCAGGCAGCGGATCGTGCTTTCGATCGTAACCCCCGCCAACTCGGCCAGGTCCTTGCGGTAGATTGGCCCCGCGATGGTATGCCCGTCGGCCTGATAGCCGTAATACCGGGCCATTGCCAGCAGGCTTTCGGCAATCCGCGCCCGGACAGACTTGTACGAGAGGGAATACATCCGGTACTGGGCGTTTTCGATCTCGCGGGCGAGCATCGAGAGGATGCGCCGCGCCAGGGTGTTGTTGGAGCGCAGCAGGGAGAAAAAACAACTCTTGGGGATCACGCACACCTCGGTCGGCGTCATGGCCGTTGCCGTGGTCGGGCTGATGTTCTCGGTGAGCACCGACTGGTAGCCGATCAAGTCCCTCGCCCCCGAGAGCCGCACGATGTGTTCCTTGCCCGCCCGCCCCGGAATGGACACCTTGATCGTCCCCCGGCGGATCAGGTACACGTTTTGCAAAATATCCCCTTGGGCAAAGATGACCGCCTTGCGCATAAAGTGCTGCCCGCTGGCGCATTTTTCCAGCAGTTGGCGCTCGGATGCCGTCAGGTGTTTCAGTACCGTAGTATCCGGAAATCCGCATTCGGCACACCGGCCGATGCATTCCAAGGGAGGAAGATCGCTTTGAGGCATGGCTTTAGGGGAATTATTTCTATGACAAAGATCATGTTTTTTATCTTCCTGCGCAAGTCCTTTCCCCTTTCCTCACAAAAAACGCCCCGGGATAGGGGCGTCGAACGTTCTTGTCGTGGCGGAGGGGCGCAGCAGGCGCCCCGGCGAGGCATTATTTGCGCAGGATCGTTCCCCGGCAGTCGTCCGTGAGTTTGATCGCCGAGGAAACCGAAGGCTTTCCCCGGCACGCACAAAAAACGCCCCGGAGTAGGGGCGTCGCATGTTCTTGTCGTGGAGGGAGGCGCAGCAGGCATCCCGGCGAGTTTATTTGCGCAGGATCGTTACCCGGCAGTCGTCCGTGAGTTTGATCACCGAGGAAGCCTGGGCTTTCCGGCGGTCGTCGCGGCGGTAGTCTACCGTGTAGTCCGCTCCGGAGAGGATCTCGGGAGAGATTTCGTCGAAGCATTGCGGAGAAGGCTCGCCGCTGATGTTGGCCGAGGTGGAAACCAACGGGCGGCGGATCAGTTCGATCAGGCGGCGGCAAAACGGGTCGGAAGTTACCCGGATGCCCAGGCTGCCGTCTTCGGCCAGTACGTTGGACGCCACTCCCACCGGATGGTCGTAGATGATGGTAACCGGCCGCTGGGAATACCGGAGAATGTCCCAAGCCGGATCGGGGACATGGCGCACGGTGCGCAGCAGCCCGTCTTCGGAGCCTACCAGCACGATGAGGCTTTTGCTCTCGGCGCGTTTCTTCAAGGCAAAGACACGCTCTACCGCCTGCGGGTTGGTCGCGTCACAGCCGATGCCCCAGATGGTATCGGTCGGGTAGACGATTACCCCGCCGCGCAGCACGACGTCGGCCGCCCGGCGTGCCTGCTGTTCGATCGTATCAGGAGTAGAGTTCATTTCCATTTCTTGAACAGCGAATTGATCTTCAGTCGGATCACCCCGAAAGCTGCTTCGAAGAAGATGCTTCCGCTCATTTTCGAAGTCCCGGCCGTACGGTCGGTAAAGACGATGGGAACCTCCGTGATATGGAACCCGTATTTCCACGCGCGGAATTTCATCTCGATCTGGAAAGCGTACCCGACAAAACGAACCTCGTCCAACCGGACGCGGCGCAGCACCTCGGCGCGGTAGCAGACGAAGCCTGCCGTAGCGTCGTTGATGCGCATGCCGGTGATCAGCCGGACGTATTTCGAGGCGAAGTACGACATCAGCACCCGGCGCATCGGCCAGTTGATCACGTTTACCCCGCACACATACCGCGAACCCACCGCCACGTCCGCACCTTCGTCCTGGCAGGCGGAGTACAAGCGGGGCAGGTCGGCCGGGTTGTGCGAAAAGTCGGCATCCATCTCGATCACGTATGGATAGTCCCGCTCCAGAGCCCATTGGAAACCGGCGATGTAGGCGCGTCCCAGTCCGTTTTTCTCGCTACGCGAGAGCAGATGCAGGCGTTCGGGAAATTCGCGTTGCAGCGTGCGAACGACCTCGGCCGTACCGTCCGGGGAATTGTCGTCCACGATCAGTACGTCGAATTGCGGCGCCGGAAGGTTCATCACGGCCAGGATGATATTTTCGACGTTTTCTATCTCGTTGTAGGTAGGGATGATCACCAAGGGTCTGTCCATATCGGGATATGTATTTTTATCGGGGCAAAGATAGTGAAAGCCGAG
>DCEW01000057.1 GCA_002314265.1 Flavobacteriales bacterium UBA1820 | reverse complement strand
CAAAGGTCCCGCCCCGCTCGCTTGCCCGCATCTCTTTGGCTGAGGTCAGTTGAGCAGCCCGTTTTGTTTCTCCTGCGAGGAGGGAAATATCAAGGTGCCGTCATCGGAGGTCCCGCACAGGCACATTTCCCACAGGCGGTTTTCCGGATGTTTGAACGGATCCGCTCCCGGAGCCTGTAGCAGCCAGGCCTTCTCTTCGAGTTCTTCCTCCAGTTGTCCCGCGCTCCAGCCCGAATAGCCTACAAAGAAGCGGATATCGTCCCCGCCGATCTTTTCCTGCGCCAAAAGCTCTTTGGCCGCTGAAAATTCGCCCCCCCAATACGTCCCTGCGCCGATAGGAAGCCCGCCCGGGATCCACTGCGGGCAGCGGTGCAGGAAGAACATCGTGTCGTAGCCCACCGGTCCGCCCCAGTACAAAGGCAAGGGTTGCTTTATCTCGGGAAACAGTTGGGTGATCAGGAACTTGAGAGGTCGGTTCAATACCAGTCCCGTGGTGGATTTCCGGTCGTGTGCCGCGATGTAGATGACGGTGCGCCGGAAAAGATCGTCGTCCAGTTCCGGGGAGGCGACCAGCAGGGCACCGGCAAGGCTTTGGGAAAATTGCGACATGGCTTTTCAGATGATGGGAAGCCCCAATTTAAGAAAAAAAATATGCCAAAGCAAGCCTTTTTCCCTCTGAGGGAGCTTTTTTGATTTTAACGTCGTTTTAGCGACTTTTCCCCGGGGAAATATTAACTTTGCAAACGTTTAATCCCTATTGTGATGAAAAAAATCCTGTGTCTTCTCTGGTGGCTGGCTGTTCTTTCCCCCGCTCGGGCGCAGGTTTTCGATACATTGCGCGTCCAAGGGGCACTGATGGCCTCGCCCTTTGACCCCGAACCCCGTTCCATCGACACACTGATCATCGTCCTGGCGGAGGATCCCCTTTCGGGAAAAGAACCCGTGCCGGAGATCATCCTGAAATATGCCCGGATCATGGGAGTGGACCCGTCGGAGTTGAAAAACGAGAAAATCTATCAATTCGTGGACGACTGGCTGGGCACGCCGTACCGCTACGGAGGCGAGAGCAAACGCGGGGTGGACTGTTCGGCACTCACGCGGGCGCTCTATACCTTCGTCTCGGAAGTGCTTTTGCCGCGTTCCTCACGGGCGATGTATGCCAGTGAGATGGTCGAGGCTTTCCGCGAACCGGATTTCTCGGCACTGGAGGAAGGCGATCTGCTGTTTTTCCGCTCCCGAGGGCGGATCAATCACGTGGCGGTGTACCTGTGCGATGGGAAGTTCCTCTCGGCCAACCGCAACGGTGGCGTGCAGATTAGCGATCTGAAGGATGCATACTGGCGCAGCCGGTATTACTCGGCCGGAAGGGTGAAAACCCTTTCTTCGTCGCAGGATACGGAAGAGGACAAAGGAAATATATAGGTCAGGTGGTGGAAAAGGATACTTGCCCAGACCTTGCGTAGATGAAAAAAACATACGGAAAAAGCATGACGACAAAGGAATTGCTGGCACACATCCCGGGTATCCGGCACGCAGAGAGCGATTGTTTCTTTCTCCTGGCCGGGCCTTGTGTGATCGAATCGGAAGAAATGGCTCTGCGGATCGCAGAAAAAGTCTGCGGAATAACCGATCGGCTGGGCATCCCGTACGTGTTCAAGGGGTCGTACAAGAAGGCCAACCGTTCGCGGATCGACAGTTTTACCGGGATCGGCGATGAAAAGGCGCTGAAGATTCTGGACAAGGTGCGCCGGAGTTTCGGCGTACCGGTGGTAACCGACATTCACGAGAGTCCCGATGCACAGCGGGCAGCCGAATACGTGGATGTGCTGCAAATCCCGGCTTTCCTGGTGCGGCAGACCGACCTGGTAGTGGCAGCGGCCCGTACCGGCAAACCGGTCAATCTGAAAAAAGGGCAGTTCATGGCCCCCGATGCAATGGAGTTTGCCGTGCAGAAGGTGCTCGATGCCGGCAATCCTTGTGCGATGGTGACCGACCGGGGGACGATGTTCGGATACCGCGACCTCATCGTGGATTTTACCGGTATTCCGGTGATGAAACGCTACGCTCCGGTGGTGATGGACGTAACGCATTCCCTCCAGCAGCCCAATACGGCAAGCGGAGTAACGGGTGGCCGTCCGGAGATGATCGAACTCATCGCCCGCAACGCCATCGTTTCGGGGGCGGACGGGATATTCCTGGAGACGCATCCCGAGCCGGGAGTGGCCAAATCCGACGGGGCGAACATGCTGCGGCTCGACCGTCTGGAGACTTTGCTGGAACATTTGGTCGTGCTGCGTCGTACGGTACGCGAATTTGAAAAACAGCCGTAAACCGTCCGAAAGGGGCGGGAAAGCGTCCTCAAGCGGGCAAGCAAAAGGCGGGGGCTTAGCCCCCGCCTTTTGCTTGCCCCCCTGAGGACGCCTTGTCAACGTTCGTCCTGGTCCAAACGGGCGACCATCGCTTCGGCCAGTTCGCGGCATTGCCGGCGGATGTCGTCCCGGATTCCCTGTTTCATCTCGACGGGTTGGCCTACGATTTCAAAACGGCTTTTCTCGGCAAATTCGCCTAAACTTTTCACCGCTGCCCCCGCCCAGGAGAACGAACCGAAGTAGCCCAGGTAGCGTCCCTTGATGTCGCGGTTGAGGATTTTGGACAGCAGGGATTCCATGGCCGGGAACAGGGTTGCGTTGTAGGTAGGCGCCCCCAGGATGAGACCCCGGTAGCGGAATACATCCGCCAGGATGTACGAAGGGTCGCTTTTGCTCAGGTTGTGCAGGCGGATCTTGCGGATGCCCCGCTGGGAGAGTTCTTCGGCAATGGTCTCGGCCATGCGCTCGGTATTGCCGTACATGCTGCCGTAGGCCAAAGTTACGCCGCGTTCGGCCTCGTAGCGGCTCCAGCGGTCGTAAAGCGAGATCACCCGGTCTTTTTCCTGCACCCATACCGGGCCGTGCGTGGAACAGATCATCGATACCGGCAGGTTTTTCAGTTTGGCGAGAGCTTTCTGTACCGGTTGCCCGTAGCGCCCCACCACATTTGAATAGTAGCGCACCATCTCGTCCCAGTATTCCTCGGTGTCGATGCGGGCGTCCAGGCAGCCACCGTTCAGGGCCCCGAAGGTGCCGAACGCATCGCCGGAGAACAGTACTCCCTCCGCAGCGTCGAAAGTCATCATCGTCTCCGGCCAGTGTACCATCGGGGTCATTTGGAAACTGAGCCGATGGTGTCCCAGTTCCAGCACGGTGTCTTCGCTGGCTTGGAGGGTGTTTTCCGTCAGACCGTAAAAGCCTTCGAGCATTCCCAGCGCCTGCCGGCTGGCCACCAGGGTTACCTGCGGGTAATACCGTCGGATCAGGCCGATGGAGCCCGAATGGTCGGGTTCCATGTGGTTGATGATCAGGTAGTCGATGGGACGATCGCCGAGGATGGCGCGGATCTTTTCGAGGAAGGTGTCGAAGTAGCAGGTTTCGACGGTATCTATTAGGGCGGTTTTCTGGTCGGCGATCAGGTAGGAGTTGTACGAGACCCCTTTCGGCAGGGGCCACATGCCCTCAAACAGGGTAGTGGTACGGTCGTTCACGCCTACGTAGTGGATTTGTCCTTTGATCGGATGGGTGGAGTTCATGGGTTATGTCTTGTTTTTAAGGTTTGTATCTTTGGCTGCTTTCTTGCTTTCTCCCAGGACGTTTTCGATTTCGGGGCGCTTCCGGGCGATGGGGCGCTCCCGGGAAGTGGCAGGAAATGCTCGCGCAGGCCGATGCGGATTTTTGAACATCTTCGCCTTTTTTTGTTCGATGCCTTCGGCAAAAAAGGCCTCCGTAAGCGAAAGCAAATATAACTCTTTTCGTACATTTGTCCGCGTTAGTTGTTGCGGAATGAAAAAACTGTTCACCTCGACGACCTTTCTGGCCGTGATATGCTGCGTTTTGTGGGCTTCGCCGTTCGTGCCGTTGAAGATAGGGCTGGACATCATGCCGCGTCCGCTGGAGTTTGCCGGTTATCGCTTCTTTTTGGCCGGATTTTTTATCGCCCTGTTTTACGCCCTCTCCCGCCGGGGAAAAGGTCCGGACAAAGAGCGGGGCGGATATTTTACCCAGGTGCGGAGAAACTTTCCCAAGATTGCACTCATCTCGGTGTTCCATACCTCGTTGCTCTACACGTTCTTCTACATGGGGCAGATGCGGGTCGAGGCGGCCGTGGGGGCCCTGGTAGTCGGTTCGCAGCCCTTGTTCGTGGCGGTGTTCGCCCATGTGATGCGCCGCGACGACCGCCTCTCCTGGCGCAAGACGGCGGCCATCCTGCTGGGGTTGGCCGGGCTGGTGATCATCGCTTCCGGAAAAGTGTCGGCAACGGATTTTCTGGGGTGGACGCCCCTGATCGGTATCCTGTTTCTGGTGGGCAACAACATGACTTCGGCTTTTTCCAACGTGTTGATCTCGCGTACCCGCACCGATCGTTTGGACCCTTCGGTATTCTCCTCCTCGCAGCTGATGGTGGGCGGGGCGACTCTGCTGGTAGTGTCGTATTCCACCGAGGGCTTCCAGGGATTCCCGTCCCAAGGGGTGTGGTGGGTGTCGCTGGCCGTGCTGGTGTTTATCTCGACGGTAGCCATCGGGGTGTGGTTCGTGTTGTTGGCGCGTCCGGGGGTAAAGGTGTCCGAACTGAACATGTGGAAATTCCTCATCCCGGTAGTAGGCTCGTTGGAGAGTTGGTGGCTGATGCCCGACGAACACCCGCAGCTGTATTCCGTGATCGGCCTCCTGGTGCTGACCTCTTCGCTGGTGCTGCTCAACTACGGCAGCCTCCGCCGGGCGTTTTGTGGTGAAAAAACATTGGAACGATGAAAAAAATACTCTTTTCCACGCCTTTTCTGGCGATTGTAACCTGTTTGCTGTGGGCTTCGACTTTCGTGCCGACCAAGATCGCTCTGGAGTACCTCTCCTCGCCGTTGCAGTTGGCCGGGTGTACGTACCTCATTGCGGGAATCGTCCTGATGCCCTGGGCGGGGATCGGGCCGCGGTATTTCCGCCAGGTAGGGAAAAACGGCACCCTGGTGGTGAAGGTCGCGCTGTTTTCCACCACGATCCTCTACGGAGCGTACTACCTGGGGCAGAACCTGCTGGACCCCTCGCTGGCGGCGCTGATCGTAAGCGCGCAGCCGTTCTTTGTGGCGGTGATGGCGCATCTGTTGGTCAAAAACGATCGCTTTACCCCGTTGAAAGTATTCAGCATCCTGCTGGCCATCGTGGGGTTGGTGGTCGTGAGCTTCCCCAGCCTGGTCAATATGCAGGCAATGGGCATAGCCGCCATCGGAGGCATCCTGCTGATGCTGGTCAATTGCCTTTCGGCCGCCTACGGCAACATCATCGTCTCGAAGGTCGATTTTGCCACGGTCGACATCCGGGTGCTCAATTCGGCTCAACTCACCCTGGGCGGGGCGCTGCTGCTGGCCTTGGCCGCAGGGACCGGACGATGGCAGCCTCTCCCGGCGGAAGGGGCGTTCTATATCACTTTGGCGATCATGGTGTTCATCGCCGTAGCGACGATGGTTACCTGGTTTTCGCTCCTCTCGCGTCCCGAGGTCAAGGTTTCGGAACTGAACATGTGGAAATTTCTCATCCCGGTGTTCGGCTCGCTCGAAGGATGGCTGCTGGTGGAGGGCGATACGCCCAATGCGTTTTCGGTAACGGGAATGATCCTGTTGACGGCCTCCCTGCTGCTGTTTTACCACCGTCCGCTCGGTGAATTCTTTTTCCGTAAGGGAAATACGTCCAAACAATAGATACGCAAATCGTGATGGAACACAAGAAAACATACTTCATTACCGGGATCGACACCGATGCCGGAAAAACCTGGGTAACGGGGGCCTTTGCCCGTTACCTGGTCGATCGGGGACAGAGTGTGGTGACGCAGAAGATCGCCCAGACGGGTTGTGTGGACACTTCGGAGGACATCGAACGCCACCGCTTGATGATGGGCACGGGGGCATTGCCGGAGGATGCGCAGGGGCTTACCTGTCCGTTTATCTTTACCGTACCCTGTTCGCCACACCTGGCGGCTGAGATCGACGGAGGGCGGATCGACCCGGAAAAGATCACTGCTGCCCGCAAGGAACTGGAAAAACGCTATGAATACGTCCTGTGCGAAGGGGTAGGGGGACTTTGCGTGCCGCTTACCCGGGAGGAATACCTGGTCGATTGGCTCGCCCGGCAGGACCTGCCTGTCGTGCTGGTTACCTCGGGAAAGTTGGGCAGCATCAACCATACGGTGATGAGCCTGGAGGTGTGCCGCTCCCGGGGCATCGACATCGCGGCGGTGGTGTACAATTACTATCCGGATGTGTTGCCCCAGATCGAGGCGGATACGGTGCGGGTCATCCGCGATTATCTGGACAAGACCTATCCCCGGTGCGCGTTTATCCGGGTGGGAAATCTCGCGCAAGAGGGATACGGCAGTGCGGACTTTTCCGCCTTGCTGTAAAAAATCGCGAGGTCGGAGTGTTTTTTCTCCGTTTTTGAGCGGGGAAAAGTCCTCCCGGTTTCCGATCTTTGTTGAAAACGAGACTACGAACAAAAACTACAATACCATCATGCTCAAAAAAACCGTTTGTCTTTTGCTGGCGGCCGCACCCATCGGGGCCGTCCAAGCCCAACAGCTCCGTATCGTTGCCGGAGCGCCCGACACAACCTACACGGCCACCCTCAACCTGCGGGGAGTGGCCACGGCCGGTACGCAGATCTCCGTGCAGAGAGAGACCTTCCCGGTGTATTCCTCCGGGGAGTGGGCGGCTCGGGTGGAACTCACCGAAGGGGACAATACCGTTACGCTCACCACTACCGACGGACAGAGCGTATCGAAGAACATCTTTCTCAAGAAACGGGAAGCCCCTCAACCGATCGATGGTCCGCGGGCTGAAAACGTCCAGATCCTTCCCTCGTCCGATATGGCGCTTTCTCCCGGCGATGCAGTGCGCATCCGACTGAATGCAGCCCCCGGGGCGAAGATCGCGTGGATCGGCGGAGAGCCTCTCTATGAGGTTTCCCAAGGGGTATTCCAGGGACAGTACACGGTGCCGCCGGGCGATACGCTGATCGGCCGTCCGATCGAACTTTCCATCGCTTGGGGCGATACGACAGCCGTTCAGGGAGTAGAATCGTCGCTGGAGTTGATCGAGGGGCCGATGCCTCGCATCGTTCAGACCAAGGCGGGGGCGTACCTGAACTACGGTTTGGGCGGAGACCGTCTGGGCGGAGCCAAGATCAATTATCTGGCCGAAGGGATCAAACTTCAGGTCGTGGGCCGGGTGAACCAGATGTACAAGGTGCGTCTGTCGCGCAACACCGTAGCGTGGATCCCGGTATCCTGCACCGAGCCAATGCCGGAGGGAACGTTTGCACCCGAGTCGCTCACCGATTCGTGGAGTGTAACCACCGGCGGGAAGTACGATCAGCTCACCGTAGGACTGTTCGAGCGCCTGCCGTACATCATCACCGAGGACCCCGACCTGCATCGGATCAACATCGACCTGTACGGGGCAGCCTGCAATACCAACTGGATCACCCAGCTCAAAGGTGAAAAAGAGATCGCCAACGTGTCCTACCGTCAGGTGCAGGACGACGTGCTGCGGGTGATCGTCGAGCTGCGCGACAGCCAGATGTGGGGCTATTCGGTGGGCTACCGCGGCAACAGCCTGGTGGTTCGGGTCAAACACCGTCCGGAAAGCCTCAAGTTGAGCAACCTGACCATTGCGGTGGATGCCGGACACGGCGAACCCTGGAACGGTGCACGCACTACCAGCGGTGTGAAGGAGCAGGATTTGACCAAGGATATGGCCGAACACCTCAAAAAGGTGTTGGAGTCGAAAGGTGCCAAAGTGATCCTTACCCGTCCGGGAACGGAAAATGTAGATATGGATCAGCGCAAGGCGGCCGCGCTGGAGGGCGGGGCCGACATCCTGATCTCGATCCACTGCAATGCCGGCGGATCGCCCTTTGCAGCCAAGGGGACGAGTACCTACTACCGCCACTTGTCCCAGCGTCCGCTTTCGGTCTATATCCTGGAAAGTATCCTGGAGATGGATGTGAACAATTTCGGCAACATCGGCAATTTCAACTTCTCGCTCAACCAGCCTACCGAATACCTGACGGTGCTGGTGGAGACCTTGTTCCTTTCCTCGCCGGAAGATTCGGCCAAGATCCTGGACAAGCGTTTCCGCGACGAGATGATGGATCGGGTCGCCTGGGGGCTGGAGAAATTCCTAGCTTCGGTGCCCGGCAGCGATGCCAAGGCGCCCAAGAAGTTCAAGCCTTCCAAGTAATCCATTCCTGATGCGAGCAAGCGAAGCGGCCGCGC